>NZ_JAKSYA010000053.1:0-784 GCF_022829485.1 Methylobacterium sp. J-059 | reverse complement strand
GGGGCGCGCGGCCACGACCTGCGCTTCGAGGTCACCGACACCGGCATCGGGATCAATTCGGCGCAGCAGGACCGGCTGTTCAAGCGCTTCAGCCAGGTCGACGGCTCGATCAGCCGGCGCTTCGGCGGCACCGGCCTCGGCTTGGTGATCTGCCGCCACCTGCTCTCGTTGATGGGCGGCGAGATCGGCGTGGACAGCCGCGAGGGCGTCGGCTCGACCTTCTGGTTCACCCTCACGCTGCCGCCGGGGGAACGGCCAACGATCGAACATCCTGTTGCAGCAGCGGATATCGAGATAGGTGGACGGCCCGTGCGGCTGCTCCTGGCAGAGGACGTGCCGCTCAACCAGGAGCTTGCCTGCGCGGTGCTGGAGGCGCAGGGCTACGTGGTCGACGTGGTCGAGGACGGCGCCGAGGCGATCGTCGCGGTCGAGGCGGCGCTGACGCAGGGGCGGGGCTACGACCTCGTCCTGATGGACGTGCAGATGCCGGTGATGGACGGCCTGACCGCGACCCGCCGCATCCGCGCCCTGCCGCCGCCGGCCTGCGAGATCCCGATCATCGCGATGACGGCCAACGTGCTGCCGAAGCAGATCAACGACCTGCGCGCGGCCGGCATGGACGACCATGTCGGCAAGCCGTTCCGGCGCGCCGACCTCTACGCCACCATCGCGCGCTGGACCGGGCCGCAGCGCGAGGCCCGCCCGGCCGCCCCGATCCCGGCGCCGGACGGCGCGAACGCGGTGCTCGACCCGGCGGTGTTCGACGCCCTCAAGGACGGCTTCG
>NZ_JAKSYA010000076.1:0-369 GCF_022829485.1 Methylobacterium sp. J-059 | reverse complement strand
CGGCGACGAAGGCCTCGACGTTGTCGACGAGCTGGTCGGCCAGGATCTGCATCGCCTCGGACTCGAACAGACACAACAGCTTCTTCATGTTGTGTCCTCCCGCCCGCTTCTCGGCGCTGACGGCGTTCGTCTTGGAAGTGGGGTCCGAGCTCGTCTGTCGCTCAGCCTTCCCCCCCCCCGGCGGGGGAGGGTGGCCCGCGAAGCCGGTCGGGAGAGGGTCCGCGCGACGTCCGGAAACGTGGCTAACTTGTCCCGACCCTCGCTGACGCGAGGCCCACCCTCCCCCGTACCCAAGTCGGGCCTGCCCGACTTGGGCATACGGGGTGCGGATCTCGGGCAAGCCCGAGATCCGTCGGGGGGAGGGAAGGC
>NZ_JAKSYA010000051.1:0-1046 GCF_022829485.1 Methylobacterium sp. J-059 | reverse complement strand
TGCCGGTAGCGTTCGGCGAGGGCCATGAGGGCTCCTGCGAGCTCGGTGAGGTTGGCCGAGGCCGCCTCGACCTCGCGGGTGCCGGCGGCGGTCTGCTGGCTCGCCTGGCGGATGTTCTGCAGGGCGCCCATCACCTGCTCGATGCCGAGCTGCTGCTGGTTGGTCGACGCCACGATCTGCTGGAAGGTCTGCACGTTCTCCTCCACCCGCCCGGTGATCTCCTCGATCGTGCGCTGGGTCGTGTCGGAGCGCGCCTTGCCGGTGGCCGCCCGCTTGACCGCCTCCTCCGTCAGCATCACCGAGGTGTTGATGCCGCGCTGGATCTCCGAAAGGATGCCGCGCACCTGCAGGGTGGCCGCCTTGGCTTGGTCGGCCAGAAGCTTCATCTCCGAGGCCACCACCGCGAAGCTCCGCCCGCTCTCCCCGGCCGCCGCCGCCTCGATCGCGGCGTTGAGCGCCAGCAGGTGCGTGCGCTCCGAGATGTCGTTGACCGTCTCGATGATGTCGCCGATCGTCTGGGTCTTCTCCGACAGCGTCACGATGTTGCCGGCCACCGCCTCCGCCTGCTCGCGGATCGCGTCCATCGCCCGCGCCGTGTCGGCCACCGCGCGCAGGCCCTGGCGCGAGGTCTGGGCCGTGGCCTGGGCGGTGGCGATCACCTCGCCGGCCCGCTTCGTGATCTGCGCGCCCGAATGGGTGATCTCGTCCACCGTCGCCGCCGTCTCCTGCACCGCCGCGAACTGCTCCTCCACCGACGCCGCCTGCTCCTGCGCCGAGGCGCGGATCTCGGCCGCCGCCGCGTTCAGGTCCGACGTCGCCGCACGGTTCGTCCGGGCCAGATCCGCAAGCCCCGAGACCATCCCGTTCAGCGTACGCCCGAGGCGACCGATCTCGTTATGGCCGCCGTCCCCGAGCGTCCCGGACAGGTCGCCCTGACCGACCTGCTCGACGAAGGTCATCACCCGCCCGAGCGGCCGGACGATCACGCGGTTGATGGCGATCCCGATCCCGATGCAGATCAGGAGCGTGATCAGGGCCGCGCCCCA
>NZ_JAKSYA010000036.1:0-2890 GCF_022829485.1 Methylobacterium sp. J-059 | reverse complement strand
CATCGCTCGTCATGTCGGTGGACCAAGTCCAGAACCGCGTCGCCGCCGCCCCGTCTCGATGAACAGGGGTATACGGACCGCTCAGACACCCGTCAACAGCCAAAACGGAACTTTCTCCGATTTCGACGACAGAACCACGACAGGCCGCCCGGACGGCCCTCCAGCGATCGTGAGGCGGGTGCGTTCGGCGTTTCGGGGTGAAGGGGATCCGCTCGACCGGAGGGAGGGGAAACGCGCTCGCGCGCGAGGCGCCTCAATCTCGACATGCTGCCCTTCGACATGCTGATGTCTTGGCGGCTGCGATGCCGCCCTCCTCCGACAAGGCGCTCTTGGTGAACCGCGACCGTCTCAAGATCGGCGAGGCCAGCGGCCCGCGGACCCTGCCGGGCTACGCCCACGGGATCCAGCCCGCCCTCGACCTGCTCGGACCGGATGCGACGCGCATCGATCGGCGCGAGGTGAACCTGCGCTGGCTCTGCGCCTCCGCCCTCACCGGCCTGACCGGGGCCGCGCTGATCGGCGCGGCGCTCCACGTCTCGCTGCAGGGCGAAGCCTCCTTCGCCGCGATCCCCGAGCGGGTGAGCATCCCCGCCCGGCCGCAGCCGAGCGAGGGCGGCGCCAATCTCGCGCGCAAGGGCGACCGGCTCGTGCGCAACCTCATGATCGCCTCGGCCAAGCAGAGCTTCCGCTCCCCGGTGACGGTACGGCTCGGCGATCGCGAGATCATCAAGGTCCGGCCCTTCGTCCGGATCACCACGGCGCTCTCGATGTCGACCGGGGTGTTCGCCAGCGACATCCCGAAATTCGATCCGATGAAGTTCGTGTCCGACGAGCCGCTCGAGCGCGCCGCCGATGCCGGCTCCGCCGACGCGCCGGGCGCCGAGGTCAGCGTGGTCAAGCGCGACCTCGTCGACGCGGCGGTCGAGGCCGGGGCGGCCGCGCTGTCGGACGACGACGTGACGGCGCAGGTCGAGGAGGAGCGTCGCAGCACCGCGGAGGCCGGCCGGCGCACCGCGATCCCGATCGCGCCGCAGATCCTCCTGTCGCGCACGCTCCAGGGCGCGACGGCACCCGACTTCGACGGCGGGGCCAAGGACGGCGGCCCCAAGGCCGGCAATGCCGCCGACGGCAACCCGTTCAAGTCGATCGAGGTGCTGGTCGTCCCCGAGAACGTGACCAAGCTCGCCAAGGTCGAGCTGCGCCCCAACGAGACGCCGATCGTCGAGGAGCGCGACCTCGCCCTGAAGCGCGGCGACACGCTGGAGGCGGTGGTGCGCACCACCGGCTTCGCCTCCGAGGACCAGATCCGCGGCATCGTCACGGCGCTCGGCGGCAAGGCCAAGACCGGCGCGCTGGCCGAGGGCCAGCAGTTCCGGCTCCAGATCGCGCCGGGCGCGAAGCCGGGCGATCCGCGGCAGGTGACCCGCGTGGTGCTCTACGGCGAGGGCGGGATCGAGGGGATCGCCGCGATCAACGACCGCGGGGCCTTCGTCTCGGTGGCCCCACCGCCGGAGGACACGCCCTCGCAGAAGCCCGCCGCGAGCGCCGAGAATTCAGAGGACGAGGACGAGGACGGCGGCTCGGGCCCGCGCCTCTACCAGAGCCTCTACGAGACCGCGGCCCGGCACGACCTGCCGCGGGCGACCGTCGAGGACATCGTGCGGGTGTTCAGCTACGATCTCGACTTCCAGCGGCGGATCTCGGCCGGCGACGGCCTCGACGTGTTCTACACCTACGACGAGGATGCCGGCGCCAGCGCCGACCGGCCGGACCTGCTCTACGCCTCGCTCAACCTCGGCGGCGAGAGCCGCAAGGTCTACCGCTTCCAGTCGCCCGACGACGGCTCGATCGACTACCTCGACGACCAGGGCCGCTCGCTCAAGAAGTTCCTGATCCGCAAGCCGATCGCCGACGGGATCATGCGCTCGGGCTTCGGCTACCGCCGCCACCCGGTGCTCGGCTACGCCAAGCTCCACACCGGCGTCGACTGGTCGAACCCGATCGGCACGCCGATCGTGGCGGCCGGGAACGGCACCGTGATCCGGGCCGAGATGACCTCGGGCTACGGACGCCGGGTCGAGATCCAGCACATCAACGGCTACGTCACCACCTACAACCACATGTCGCGGTTCGGGCGCGGCGTCACCGAAGGCGCGCGGGTGCGGCAGGGCCAGGTGATCGGCTATGTCGGCTCCACCGGGCTCTCCACCGGCGCGCACCTGCACTACGAGGTCATCATCAACGGCCACTTCGTCGACCCGATGAAGATCCGCGTGCCGCGCGGGCGCGAGCTCGACGGGCGGATGCTCGCCGAGTTCAAGCGCCAGCGCGAGCAGATCGACGCGGTGATGCAGAAGTCGAAGAGCGCCACCGCGATGGCGCAGCGCGACGCGGCGGTGCGCTGAGGCGGCCTTCCCACGGCGAGCCGGCGCTTCAGGCGAAGCCGAGCGCCGCGCGGATCGTCTCCGGTGTTTCGCCCCGCGCGCCCCGGTCGGCGAGGGTCTCAGACCCCTTCGACTTCGCGAGCTTGCCCCCGTCCGGGCCGAGGACCAGGGCGTGATGGTGGTAGCGCGGGGTCGGCAGGCCGAGAAGCGCCTGGAGCAGGACGTGCAGGTCTGTCGCCGCCTCGAGGTCGCGGCCGCGGACCACGTGGGTGACGCCCTGATGCGCGTCGTCGACCACGACGGCGAGGTGGTAGCTCGTCGGCACGTCGCGGCGGGCGATCACGGCATCGCCCCAGCGGGCGGGATCAACGACCCGGACCATCTCGTGAAACGCGCCCTCTCCTCCCCCCTGAAGCGGGTCGGGAGAGGGAAGCGACGATGCCTGAAAGGGCGCTCCCCTCTCCCGACCCTCGCCGACGCGAGGCCCACCCTCCCCCGCACCCAAG
>NZ_JAKSYA010000035.1:0-63005 GCF_022829485.1 Methylobacterium sp. J-059 | reverse complement strand
GCGGTGGCAGCGCGGGGACGGCGGTGGGGGGGCCGGCGGTGACGAGCACGACGACCGGGGTGGCGGCGCGGCGGCGGACGTCACGCGCCAAGTCGGCCGCCGCAGCGACGACAGCGGCCAGGGGCGTGCAGCCGCGGCCGGGCAGCCCGGCCAGCCCGCGGTTGGCACGCACCAGCGAGCGGGTCGGCGGCAGCACGAGCTCGGCCGCCCGGCCGCGGAAGGCGACGAGCGCCACCCGGTCGCGGCGGACATAGGCCTCGGCCAGCAGCAGCTCGACCGCCCCCTTCGCCTCGGCGAGCCGCTCGATCGCCGCCGAGCCGGAGGCGTCGACCGCGAAGATCGTCGTGCTCTCGGTCCGCTGGCGATAGCGCGTGATCCGAAAATCCTCCGGCCGCACCAGGATCGCACGGGCGTCGCCCGCTTCGGCCTCGGATCGCCGGAGGGCCTGCCACGGGGCGGCGGCGCGCAGGGTCGCCAGCAGCGCCAGGCGCCCGCGGCGCGGGTCGCCGGGGCGCGCGCCGATCGGCCGGCCCTGCCGCGCGGCGGAGGCGGCGGCCCCGGCCCTTCCCGCCTTGCCGCCGCGAGCCGGCGCCTGCCCGGCGGCCAACGCCGCGAGCAGGCCGGGCGGGATCGCCGCGCGTGCCGCCGCGAGCACGACGTCGTCGAGACTCGGCGATTCGGCCTGCTGCTCCGAGCCCGCCGCGTCCCCGTCGGGCTCCGGCGGGTTCTCCTGCTGCGGCGATCCGCGATCGTCGGGGGGCGGTTCGGAGGCTTCGGCGGGTTGCTCGGGAACCGGCATCCGCGTCGCCCGCGGGCCGAGCACGAGGGCTGCTGCCTCGACGAGATCTCGTTCCGCAAGCCCATCCCGTCCGTCGCGGGCGGCGATCAGCCGGGCGATCCGCATGGCGAGCAACGGCCCGCGCAGGGACGTCACGCCGAGGGCATCCGCGGCGGCGCAGAGCGCGGCAACGGCGTCGGACGCGTCGTCCGGTTCAGGCGTGGGCCAGGAGCGGTCGGGAGCAGTCGCGCCCCTCCCAACCCCCTCTTCCCTGCCGAAGAGCCCGCGCGCCTTCCCTCCCCCCGACGGATCTCGGGCCTGCCCGAGATCCGCACCCTGTGTGCCCAAGTCGGGCAGGCCCGACTTGGGTGCGGGGGAGGGTGGGCCTCGCGTGAGCGAGGGTCGGGAGAGGGGAGCGCCGGATCCGGCATCGTCGCTCCCCTCTCCCGACCCGCTTCGCGGGCCACCCTCCCCCGCAGAGGGTGGAGGGAAAAGCGGTTCCTGCGATCGCCGTTCGGGGTGTGCGGATGCGAAGGTCGCCTGCGAAGCAGGATGGCGTTCTGCGGAACGCGCCCTTTGCGGCCCTCGAAGCCCCGTCCCGTCATGCCCGGGCGAAGCATCCTCGATCTCCCGCAGCCCGAAGGCGCGCAGATCCACGTCGAAGGCGAGGCGCTCGGTGAGCGCGCTCGGCGGCGCCTCGTCGTCGAGCCCCTCGTCGAGCAGCACCAGGCCGAAGCGGGCGGGCCGCGTCTCGCAGAAACCGTCGCGCGCGACCGTGATCGTGCCGGTGTCGAGCGCCGCGGCGAGACGAGCCGCCGTGCCGGGCGATAGGCGCTCGGCCATCGGCACGACGACGAGGCCGCCGTCGGCCTCGGCCAGGAGGCCCGCCTGGGCCACCGGGCGGCCGGCCGACAGGGTCGCGGCGAGGTCGAGGCCGCCGAGCAGGCGGTCGTCGCCGATGCCGGGCGGGCAGCGCCGGACGGGGGTGCCGGGCGCGAGGCGGTCCGTCAGGTGCCGCAGCCACGCCTCGCGGACCGGGCCCGTCCCGGCGCGCAGGCGGATGCCGACGCAGGCCTGCGGATCGGCCGCCAGCAGCGAAGCGGCGCGGAGCGCCTCGGCCCAGCGGCCCTCGCCGGGCGCGAGCGTCACGCCAGCACGTCGGCCACCGCCCGCGCCACGCGGGCGGTGGAGCCGGCCTCGTCGAGCGGATTGCGGCGCAGGCGATGGCGCAGCGCCGCCGGCGCGATCCGGCGGACATGGTCGATCGTCACGTCGTCCGCGCCGTCGAGCGCCGCCAGCGCGCGGGCGGTGCGCATCAGGGTGAGCTCGCCGCGCAGGCCGTCGGTGCCGAGCGCCACGCAGAGCCTCGCGCAGGCCTCCAGCACCGCGTCGGGGATCGTCACGGCACTCAGCCGTTCGCGGGCGAGCGTGATCTGCTTGGCCTGCGCCCGCTCGGCCTTGGCGTAGGTGGCGCAGAACGCTTCCGGGTCGCGCTCGTAGGCGTCGCGGCGGCGGACCACGTCGATGCGGGTCGCGATGTCGGTGGGCGTCGCCACCTCGACCGCGAGGCCGAACCGGTCGAGGAGCTGCGGCCGCAGCTCGCCCTCCTCCGGGTTGCCGGAGCCGACGAGCACGAAGCGCGCCGGGTGGCGGATCGACAGGCCCTCGCGCTCGACGGTGTTGACACCGGAGGCCGCCACGTCGAGCAGCAGGTCGACGAGGTGGTCCTCCAGCAGGTTGACCTCGTCGATGTAGAGGAAGCCGCGGTTGGCCCGCGCCAGCAGCCCCGGCTCGAACGCCTTCTCGCCGAGCGCCAGCGCCCGCTGCAGGTCGAGCGCGCCGACCACCCGGTCCTCGGTGGCTCCGAGCGGCAGGTCGACCACCGGCACCGGCACGAGCGCGCTCTTGCGCTCCGCCTGGCCGCGGCAATGCGGGCACGATTCGGCGGGTGCGGCCGGATCGCAGGCATAGGGGCAGCCGACGACCGCGCGCATCCGCGGCAGCAGACCGGCCAGCGCCCGGATCGCGGTGGACTTGCCGGTGCCGCGATCCCCGAACACCAGCACGCCCCCCACCGACGGATCGACCGCCGCGATCAGCAGCGCCCGACGCATCTCGTCCTGGGCGACGATGGCGGTGAAGGGGAAGGTGGTCACGCGCGGGGGCACTCGCGATTGCGAAGAGGTTGTCACGCCGATCCGTGGCTGGGGAGGTTCGGCGCGATCGGCGCGATCGAGAATGGCACCCTGGCCTTCGAAACGCACGGGCAGTTCCCTTCTTCCGATGCGACTCGTCAGGGCCGCACGCTATGCAGGGTCAGGCGCGGGTCCCCTCTCCCCATGGAAGAGGGGGCCCCGCGGTGCTTCGGACGCACCATCCGGCGCCGTCACGCAGAGGCGTCGGAATTCGGTAGGGCCGGAGGACGCGGAGAAACTCGCCGCACGGATTGTCGGCGGCGTGTCCCCTACTCCGCCGCCACCCGCTCCAGCCCGATCCGCCCCCAGATCGCGGCCAGCGCCCCGACGAGGTGGTCGATGTCGGCGTCCGTGTGCAGGGGCGACGGGGTGATGCGCAGGCGCTCGGTGCCGCGGGCGACGGTCGGGTAGTTGATCGGCTGCACGTAGATGCCGAACTCGTCGAGCAGGGTGTCGGAGATCGCCTTGCACAGCACCGGATCGCAGACCATCACCGGGACGATGTGACTGTCGTTGGGCAGGGTGGGGATGCCGGCGGCGTCCAGGCGCTCGCGCACCCGCTGCACCCGCTCCTGGTGCCGTGCGCGCTCGACGTTGCTCCGCTTGAGGTGGCGGATGCTGGCGGCCGCGCCCGCCGCCACCGCCGGCGGCAGCGAGGTGGTGAAGATGAAGCCCGAGGCGAAGCTGCGGACGAAGTCGCACAGCGTCTCGCTCGCGGTGATGTAGCCGCCATGCACCGCGAAGGCCTTGCCCAGCGTGCCCTCGATCACGTCGAGGCGGTGGGCCAGCCCCATCCGCTCCGAGATGCCGCCGCCGCGCGCGCCGTAGAGGCCGACGGCGTGGACCTCGTCGAGGTAGGTGAGCGCGCCGTGCGCCTCGGCCACGTCGCAGATCTCGTCGATCGGCGCGATGTCGCCGTCCATCGAGTAGACCGATTCGAAGGCCACGAGCTTCGGCCTGCCGGGCTCGATCATCCGCAGCTTGCGGTCGAGGTCCTCCGGGTCGTTGTGGCGGAAGATCTGGCGCTCGGCGCGCGAGGCCCGGATGCCCTCGATCATCGAGGCGTGGTTCTCGGAGTCCGAGAGGATGACGCAGCCGGGCAGCTTGGCGCCGAGGGTGCCGAGCGCCGCCCAGTTCGAGACGTAGCCGGAGGTGAACAGCAGGGCCGCCTCCTTGCCGTGAAGGTCGGCGAGCTCGCGCTCCAGCAGCACGTGGTAGTGGTTGGTGCCGGAGATGTTGCGGGTGCCGCCTGCGCCCGCGCCGCAGCGGTCGAGCGCCGCGTGCATGGCGGCGAGCACGTCCGGGTGCTGGCCCATCCCGAGATAGTCGTTCGAGCACCAGACCGTGACGGGCTTCTCGCCTTCGGGGCTGTGATGGGTCGCGTGCGGGAAGCGCCCGGCCTGACGTTCGAGATCGGTGAAGACGCGGTAGCGCCCCTCCCGGTGCAGGTTCTGAAGCTCGGCGCCGAAGAACGCATCGTAATCCATCGCTCGTCTCCCCGTCCTCGTTTCGATCGCGCGGGTTCTCCCGCGTCAGGCTGCGTCGCGCCGGGCCGGCTCGGCCGGCCCCTGTGTCGGTCCGGCCGCGGCGGAGGCCGCGAGCTTCACCTTTGTCGGGACGGCCGCGGCGGAGGCCGCGACCTTCGGCGGGAGGCTCCAGTTCCAGAGGGCGGCCGCGGGCAGCGGCAGCATCAGGAACCAGTGCTCGAGGGTCGCAAGGCCCATCAGCGTTGTGAGGATGGTGAAGCCGACCATCGCGTGCGGCGTGATCGGCTCGGAGAGCGCCGCCTGGCCGAGCAGCACGACGATCACGGTGGCGACGCTGACCGACACCGGGAACAGCAGGTTCATCGGCCGCTTCGTCAGGTAGCAGCCGAGATAGGCCAGATGGTCGGGCAGGAACTCGGCGTTGAGGTTGCGCACCCCGAGGAACAGGTTGAGCCGGGCGCTGAGGTTCATCCCCCACAGCACGCAGTAGGTCCACAGGGCCAATCTTTGCGGGGTGTTCCAGGTGAGCGCCAGGATCGCCAGCGCGCCGAGAACGATGGCGAATTCGTGCCACAGGCTCGTCGCCACCGCCGCCCGGAACTTCTCGACGCCGCGGGCGCTGGGCCGGCAGGCCTCCGGCCGCGGGCCGGTGACGAAGCCCATGTAGTAGCTCATCTCCTGCCAGCCCCAGACCAGCAGCGCGCCGGTGAAGGCGGTGTAGGCCCCCGTCTCGGTCACATCGCCGGCGCTCGTGCCGATCGCGTAGAGCGCCGCCAGCAGCACCGCGGTGCCGGCGGCCATGCTCCACGGGAAGGTGCGGCGCGGCAGATGGTCGAGCAGGATGATCACCCCGGTGGAGAACCACCAGATCGCCACCGCATAGAGGGCCGGGACGGCGTAGGGCGACATCGCCGGCCCGCTACCACACCGGCTCGAGGCGGATGTCGGCGGGCATCGCGTTGTCGAGGGTCGGCAACAGGTAGAGCCTGCCGAAGGTGACCGCGGCCCGCGCCACCTGCACGCCGCGCTTCAGCGTGCCGGCGACGCCGCCCTGCGCCCGCGCCTCGGCGATCTTCACCGAGCAGTCGAGCAGGGTGTCGAGCCGCTGCTTGAACTTCGGGTTGTCGAGGTCGAGCGTCAGCGGGAAGGTCTGCTTCGAGATCTCGGAGGTGATGCGGAAGACCGTGAAGTCGTACTCGGACGGGTCGACCCCGAGGGCGGCGTGGAAGGCCGGCCGGCAATGGTCGCGGACGTACATCGTCGCGAACACCGCCAGCAGGAAGAACTTGATCCAGTAGCGGTTCAGCCCCTGCGTCAGCTTCGGGTTGGCGCGCATCAGCAGCGCGAAGGCCTCGCCGTGGCGGAACTCGTCGTTGCACCACTTCTCGAACCACTTGAAGATCGGGTGGATGCGCCGCTCGGGGTGCTTCTCCAGCTCGCGGAAGATGGTGATGTAGCGCGCGTAGCCGATCTTCTCGGAGAGGTAGGTCGCGTAGAAGATGAACTTCGGGCGGAAGAACGTGTACTTCTTCGACTTCGTCAGGAAGCCGAGATCGACGCCGATGCCGAAATCCTTCAGCGTGTCGTTGATGAAGCCGGCGTGGCGCGCCTCGTCGCGGCTCATGAAGCCGAACAGCTCCTTGATGTCCTTGTTCTTGGCGCGCTTGCGCATCTCGGCGTAGAGGACGCAGCCCGAGAACTCGGCGGTGATCGACGAGACCAGGAAGTCGAGGAACTCCTTCCGGAGTTCGGGCTCCATCTGCGACAGGTCGCAGTCGAAGTCGGCGTTGCGGGTGAAGTGGCGCTTGTTCGGGTCGGAGCGCAGCTCCTCGATCAGCACGTCCCACTCGGCCCGGACCGGCTCGACGTTCGTGCGGTCGAGCTCCGCGAAATCGGTGGTGTAGAAGCGCGGGCTGAGGAAGGTCGTCTCCTGCGCGGACTTGGTCGATTCGTTAACCGGGCGGGTGGGCAGCGGATGCCTGACGGGAGCGTTCAAAGCTTCCTCCTCTCGCTGAAGCTGACTTCGTAGAGCTCGGTCAGCTCGAGATGGCCGGCGAGCTTGGTCCAGAGCCGCTCGATCCGGCCGGCCCGCGTCACCGTCGCGGTGCGGCGGACGACGAGGCGCTCGCCGTAGGGCACCGAGGTCGGCGCGTCGTGGACCTGCACCTCGTCGCCGGGCTCGATCTCGAAGTCGGCGTCGAGGCTGACATGGGCGTGCAGGCTCTCGGGGGTCTGCTCGATCTCGACGGTGCAGGGCACCTCGACCGTGCGGCGGCCGTTCAGGAATCCGATCATCGCGGGACGCTCACGTCGGGAAGGGCGTTGCCGGGTAGGAGCTTGGCGAAGGCGAGCGCGTTGGTCGGGCCGAAGGCGCCCATGTTCACGCTGCGCCCCGTGGTCTCGTCGATCAGGGCGAGCGAGCCGTCGTCGTAGCGGGTCAGGCGGAACGGCTCGGCCGGGGTCAGGCCGGCGCGCAGGCGGGACTGGCCGAAGCTGCGCAGGGTCGCGCGGACGAAGTTGTCCTGGCCGGGCTCGATGGTCTCGATCAGCCGCGCATCGGCGGCGTCCTCGATCCGGATCGACCCGTCCGGGCGGTCCAGCACGCGCAGGGCGACGGAGGCGACGGGATTCCCGCCGGGGTTTCCGCTGAGGCCGATCCGCTCGGTGCGCCCGACCACCACCGCCAGCATGGTGAAGCCGAGGAGCGCTCCGGCTCCGATCAGTGCGAGCGCCGGGATCGGTCCGCCCTCCGCCACCTCACCCATCGGCTTCCCTCACCGTCTGCCCGGACCGGTCGTCGGGGCGGCACCGCTCGGTGTCCAGCCGCGTCGCCGTTTCCTTGGCTTCACGTTAACCGGTGTCAAGCACGCTTGACAATCCTCGTTCTGGATTTTTCGGGCGGGTTTTTCCGAGAGAACCGTCAAGATGCTGTTCGCGAACGACTTTTTTCGAGAAGCGAACGCCCGCCCCGGCGGTTCGGCCGGGACGGGCGGGGTGATGTCTCGTCCTCGCGGCTCCGCGGAGGCTCGGGCCGGTCAGCGCGCTCCGACGGCGACGAGGCGCGGCTTGCGCGCCGCGTTCTGCGGGCGGGCGACGAGCACCGGCAGCGCGGACTCTTCCTCGGGCGCCCGCGCCGCGACGATCGCCCGGGCGAGGATGGCGGCCACCTCGCCTGCGTTCGGGACGGAGCGGAGCATCGGCTGCGGCTCGGTCACGCGCCAGGGGCGGGCATGCGGCCACAGGTGCAGGTAGGCGACGCGGGTGCCGGCGCTCAGCCGGAGCGGCAGGTCGCCGGTGCCGTCGGCGAAGCTGTGCAGGGCGGCATCCTCCACCTGCGCCAGTGGCAGGTTGAAGGTGACCGGCAGCGCGATGCCGATCCGCATCACCACGCGGCGGTTGGTGATGGTGTAGGTCGTGGTCCAGGAGGCGAGCCAGCCGAGGCCGCCGACGACGGCCAGCGCGGCGGCGCAGGCGGCGAAGGTCGGCCACGAGGCCTCGAGGCCCGCCAGCACCGCGCCGTCGAGGGCCGCCGGCAGGATGGTCCAGGCGGCCAGCACGCCGAACCACAGCACGACGAACCCGCCGTGCATCGGGCGGGCGGCCATGCCGAAGGCGGCCGGCCGGCCCTGCCACAGGATGTGCTCGCCCGGCGGCAGCGCCTCGGGCAGGCCCTCGGGGATCCGGTCGTCGCGGACGGTGTCGTCCGAGGGCGTATCGTGGGTCCGGCGGCCGCTCATAGCAGGGTCTCCGCGCGCTGGGGCGTGGCGTACAGGGTGCCGGCGCCGAAATAGGCGATGATCTTCTCCTCCTCGAGGAGGGTCACCGCGTCGGGGTCGGCGTGGGGCGGGATGTCCGAGAACTGCCGGGCGAGCAGCGCCTCGGTCTTCACGGTGCGCGAGAACCGCCCCGTTCGGCAGAAGGTGACCGGCATCAGCACGCGGCGTCCGCCGGCGCCGAGATCGACCTCGTAGTAGCGGGCGAAGCTTTCGCCGCGGTCGACCCAGATGTCGGACACCGTTCCGGCGATCTGGCTGTCGGCGCCGAACACGCTCATGCCGATCGGGTTGGGGCCGTCCTCGTGGACCATGAAGTGCGTCGCGACGCGCAAGGGGACGATCCGCTTCTGGCCGTCGAAGGTGTGATCGAACGCGTCGTCGCGGCTGACCCAGGAGCCGGGGCCGACATGGGCGAACATCGGGTCGGCGCCGGTCGGCTCCAGCGGGGCGCCCGGCCAGGGCTCGCGCTTGCTGCCGAGGTAGTTGCGATCGGGCCTGGTGTCGGCCTGCGGCGCCTGCTTGATCTTGCCGTCGGCGAGGTGGAACAGCTTCGGCGTCGGGATCAGGATCGGGTCGGGGCGCTTGAGGGTGCCCGTCACCTCGGCCTCGAGGGGATAGCCCTCGCGCCGGTCCTCGCGCCGGAGCCAGAAGACCAGGCCGAAGAAGAACAGGAAGAAGGCGTACAGGACGATCTGCGCGACGTCGACGTAGCCGGTGAGTGCTCCCGTGGGCAGTGCTCCTGGTGGCATGGCGATCTCCCGAGCTTCAGGTGGAGGAGGTGGACAGGGCGACGCGGGGCCTGCCCCGCGCCGCCGCTTGCGGGCTGCGGTCCCGGACCAGCGGGCCGATCGCGACCAGCGTCGCGAACAGCAGCGCGATCTCGATGTGGTAGACGACGAGGTAGCCGATCGAGGGATCGCTCATGCCCTCGCCGAGCGCCCCCGAGACGGCGAGCGCCGAGCCGACGTCCCGCACGATGCCGCTGCCGGCGATGGCGAGGCCAGCCGCCGACGCCTGGACCGCGCCCCAGGCGCCGAGCGCGAGCCCGGTATCCTCCGGCCCGGCCTTCGCCATGGAGGCGGTGAGCGTGCCGTGGGCGAACAGGCCGCCGCCGCAGCCGATCAGGCTGACGCCGGCCGCGAAGACCTGCGTCGAGCCGAGCGGGGCCGCGAACACGACGCAGGAAAAGGCAAGGATGCCGATCACGGCACCCGCCGCCGCCACCCGGAACGGGTCGCCGCCCCGGTTGAGCCAGCGCGCCGCCGCCAGCAGCCCGAGGCCGCCGCCGGCCGCCAGCATCGCGGTCAGCGCCGTGGTCGCGCCGACCGAGAGGTGCAGGATCTGCCCGCCATAGGGTTCCAGCAGGATGTCCTGCATCGAGAAGGCGGCGGTGCCGAGCCCGGTGGCGACGAGGCGGCGCCGCGCCAGCCCCTGCCCCGCATAGGCCGCCCAGGATTCGGAGAAGCTCGGCTGCGCCGCGTCGCGGGCGCGGTCGGGGTCGCGCGCCTCCTGCTTCCACAGGGCCAGCCCGTTGAGCACGATGGTGACGAGGGCCGTACCCTGGATTACCTGGATCAGCCGCACCTTCGAGAAGTCGGCGAGCAGCAGGCCGAAGGCGACCGCGCTGACCATCATCCCGACGAGCAGCATGACGCAGAGCAGCGCGACGACCTTGGGCCTTGCATGGGCCGGTGCGAGGTCGGTGGCGAGGGCGAGCCCCACCGTCTGCGTGGTGTGGAGGCCGGCTCCGACCAGGACGAAGGCGAGCGCGGCGGCGACCTGCCCGGCCCACATCGGGCCGGTGGTGTCGCCCGACAGCAGCAGCAGCGCGAACGGCATGATGGCGAGCCCGCCGAACTGCAGCAGCGTGCCGAACCAGATGTAGGGGACGCGGCGCCAGCCGAGCACCGACCGGTGCGTGTCCGAGCGGAAGCCGATCAGCGCCCGCAAGGGGGCGAAGATCAGCGGCAGGGACAGCATCAGCGCGACGACCCAGGCCGGCACCTCCAGCTCCACGATCATGACGCGGTTGAGCGTGCCGATCAGCAGCACCGCGGCCATGCCGACGGTGACCTGGAACAGCGACAGCCGCATCAGCCGCCCGAGCGGCAACTCCTTCGTCGCCGCGTCGGCGAAGGGGAGGATCGACGGCCCGAGGGCCGCGACGTGCCGGATCAGGCGGAGGCCGAGCTTCATCGGCGGCCCCGCGCCAGCTCGATCGCGTTCGAGAGGTAGAAGCCGCTGTTGACGCGCTGCGTGCGCGTCAGCACGAACTCGGCCAGCGCCGGCTCCCGGCCGATCCGCTTGGCCAGCGCGCCTAGCGTGATCGGCACGATCGCCGGCGCCCGGTCGGCCCTCGGGAACAGCGTGCCGGCGGCGTGCATCGCGGTGAGCAGGGCGGTGCGGGGCGCCACCGTGAACACCACCGACCCGTCCGTGCACGCGCCGAGCGCGGCGAGCGCCCGGGCGATGTCGGCGGCGCCGTAATGGATCAGCGAATCCATCGCCACGACGTGGTCGAAGCGGCCGAGGCTCGGATCGAGCATGTCGCCGACCCGGAAGTCGATCGACCCGCCGCCCGCGATCGGCCCGGCGCGCTCGGCCGCGAGGCCGACCAGCGTCGCCGACACGTCGATGGCGACGACCTCGGCGCCGCGGCGCGCGGCCTCCAGGCTGAGCGCCCCGGTGCCGCAGCCGGCATCGAGGATGCGCCGGCCGGTCAGGTCGTCGGGCAGCCAGGACAGAAGCTGAGCCCGCATCGTGTCGCGACCCGCCCGCACCGTCGCGCGGATCTTCGAGACCGGTGCGTCCGAGGTGAGCCGCGCCCAGGCCTCGACCGCGGTGCGGTCGAAGTAGGTGGTGAGCTGCGAGCGGCGCTCGGCGTAGGATGCGCTGGTCATCACGAGACCCCTCAATCAAATCCCAGGAACTCGAAGAGGTCGCGGTCCTTCATCGGGATCGCGGAGAGCGGCTTGCCGCCGGCGTAGAGGTAGGCGGCCAGCCGCATGTACTCGGCCTTCACGGCCTCCAGTTCCGGCGTCTCGTCCATCTCGAACAGGGTCGACTTCTTCAGGCGCGAGCGCCGCACGACGTCGAGGTCGGGGAAGTGGGCGATGCGCTCCAGGCCGACGGCGGCGTTGAAGCGGTCGATCTCGTCGGTCTTGGCCGAGCGGTTGGCGATGACGCCGCCGAGCCGCACGGGGTAGTTCTTCGCCTTGGCGTGGATCGCGGCGACGATGCGGTTCATCGCGAAGATCGAGTCGAAGTCGTTGGCGGTGACGACCAGCGCCTGTTCGGCGTGCTGGAGCGGCGAGGCGAAGCCGCCGCAGACCACGTCGCCGAGCACGTCGAAGATCACCACGTCGGTGTCCTCCAAGAGGTGATGCTCCTTGAGGAGCTTCACCGTCTGGCCGACGACGTAGCCGCCGCAGCCGGTGCCGGCCGGCGGCCCGCCGGCCTCGACGCACATCACGCCGTTGTAGCCCTCGGCGACGAAGTCCCCGACGCGCAGCTCCTCGGAGTGGAACTGCACCGCCTCCAGCGCATCGATCACGGTCGGCGCCAGGCGCTTGGTGAGGGTGAAGGTCGAGTCGTGCTTCGGGTCGCAGCCGATCTGCAGCACCCGCTTGCCGAGCTTCGAGAAGGCGACCGACAGGTTCGACGAGGTCGTCGACTTGCCGATGCCGCCCTTGCCGTAGACCGCGAAGACCTTCGCCGTCGTGCCGATGGCGACGTCCAGCGAGACCTGGACGCTGCCTTCCGGCTCGCGGCGGGCGGCGACGGGGTTTCGAATCGCGATGTTCATGCCGCAACCTCCGCGGTGATGCCTTCGAGACGGTCCTCGAGCTCCTCCTCGGCGCGGGCGAGCGCGTCGCGCGTCGCCGCATCGGGAGTCCAGAAGCCGCGCTGGTGCGCCTCGATCAGCCGGTGCGCGACCTTGGCCGAGGCGGTGGGGTTGAGGGCGGCCATGCGCGCGCGCATGGCGGGGTCGAGGACGTAGGTCTCGGTGATGCGCTGGTAGATCCAGGGCGCGACGCCGTCGCTCGTGGCCGACCAGCCCATGGTGTTGGTGAGGTGCGCCTCGATCTGGCGCACGCCCTCGTAGCCGTGCCCGAGCATGCCCTCGGTCCATTTCGGGTTGAGCATGCGGGTCCGGGTCTCGAGCGAGACCTGCTCGGAGAGCGAGCGCACGGTGCCCTCGCCGCGGGTCTGGTCGCTGATGAAGATCGGCACCGCGGCGCCGCGGGCCTCGGCCACCGCCCGGCCCATGCCGCCGAGCCCGTCGAAGTAGTGGTCGACGCTCGTGACCCCGACCTCGACCGAATCGAGGTTCTGGTAGGCGAGGTCGACCTTGGCCAGCACGCTGCGCATCAGCGCGCGCTGCGGCGCCGGCTGGCCGGTGCGGCCGTAGGCGAAGCTCTTGCGGCGCGAGAAGGTCTCGGCGATCTCGTCCTCGTCCTCCCAGCGGCCGGACTCGACCAGCCCGTTGACGTTGGCGCCGTAGGTGCCCTCGGCGTTCGAGAACACCCGCAGCGCCGCGGTCTCGAGGTCGATGCCGTGCTCGGCCTGATGCGCGAGGGCGTGCTTGCGGACGAAGTTGCGCTCCACCGGCTCGTCGGCGGTGGCGGCGAGGTAGGAGGCTTCGGCGAGGAGCTTCGTCTGGAGCGGCAGCAGGTCGCGAAAGATGCCGGAGAGGGTGACGACCACGTCGATGCGCGGGCGGCCGAGCGTCTCCAGCGGGATCAGGGTCGCGCCGCAGAGCCGGCCGTAGCCGTCGAAGCGCGGCGCCGCGCCGATGAGCGCCAGGGCCTGGGCGATCGGGCCGCCCTCGCTCTTGAGGTTGTCGGTCCCCCACAGCACCAGGGCGACGCTCTCGGGTAGGGCCGCGCCCTCGTCGCGGTGACGGGCGAGGATCCGGGCGACCTGCCGCGCGCCGTCGGCGACCGCGAAGGCCGAGGGCAGGCGGTAGGGATCGAAGCCGTGCAGGTTGCGTCCCGTCGGCAGCACGGCCGGGTTGCGCAGCAGGTCGCCGCCGGCTACCGGCGCGATGAAGCGCCCGTCCAGCGCCTTGAGCAGGCCGGCGACCTCGTGGTCGCGGGCGAGCAGCGCGTCGGTCTCGGCCAGCGACCGGAAGGCGGCGCGGTGGGTCTCGTCGAGGGGCAGGTTCGCGGTGGCCAAAGCCGCGTCGACGTCCTCGCCGGCCACCAGGGCCGCGATCCCGGCCCGCTCCGGCGCGAGGCCGGCGGAGGCTTCGGCCAATGCCAGCAGCAGGTCGACCCGCTCCTCGGGCGGCGTGCCCTGCCCCACCACGTGCATCCCGTGCGGGATTAGGGTGTGCTCCAGCTCGTGCACCGCCTGGCCCAGCGCCTGGATGCGGGCGGCGAGGTCGTCCCAGGCCGGCTCGGCCGGGGCCAAGTCGAGGGCGGCGGCCTGCGCCTGGACGAGCAGGCCGAGGTCGCGGCGCTCGGCTTCCGCCTCGGGCTCCAGGGCACGCCAGCGCTCGATCGAGGCCTTGAGGTCGATCAGGCCGCGATACAGCCCCGCCTGGGCGAGGCTCGGGGTCAGGTAGCTCACC
Organism: Methylobacterium sp. J-059; assembly: GCF_022829485.1. Lineage (NCBI taxonomy): Bacteria > Pseudomonadati > Pseudomonadota > Alphaproteobacteria > Hyphomicrobiales > Methylobacteriaceae > Methylobacterium > Methylobacterium sp. J-059. The sequence goes on along the minus strand of NZ_JAKSYA010000035.1, from coordinate 49,194 downwards.
AGCGTCGCGGCGGAGCGGCGCTTGGCGATCATCCCCTCGGAGGGGTTGTTGGCAGCGTAGAGGTAGACGTTCGGCAGCGGCCCGATCAGCCGCTCAGGCCAGCACGATTCGGACAGGCCGGTCTGCTTGCCGGGCATGAATTCGAGCGCGCCGTGGGTGCCGAAATGCAGCACCGCGTCGGCGCGGAAGTCGTCGCGCAGGTAGCGGTAGAAGGCCGAGAAGGCGTGGGTCGGCGCGAAGCCGCGCTCGAACAGCAGGCGCATCGGGTCGCCCTCGTAGCCGAAGCCGGGCTGCACGCCGACGAAGACGTTGCCGAACTGCGCGCCGAGGACGAAGAGGGCCGAACCGTTGCTGTTCTGGCGCCCCGGCGCGGGCCCCCACTGCGCCTCGATCTCGGACAGGTACCGCTCGCGCCGGACGTGCTCCTCGGCCGGGATGCGGTGATGGACGTTGGCGGGCGTGCCGTAGCGGGCGGAGTTGCCGGCGAGCACCGCGTTGCGCAGGTCGTCGACCGTGTCGGGCACCGCGACGTCGTAGCCGTCCGCCTTCATCGCCGTCAGGGTGTTGTGCAGCGACTGGTACACCGACAGGAACGCCGCCGTGCCGATCGAGCCGGCATTCGGCGGGAAGCCGAACAGCACGATCGCCACCTTGCGCGCGGCCCGCGCGGTCCGCCGCAGGGCGACGAGGCGCTCGATTCGGGCGGCGAGCATGTCGGCGCGCTCCGGGTGAACACGCATGTCGCGGGCGTTCTCGCCCATCGACGCGCCGGAGCGGCCGCCGAACACCATCGGCGCGGTGGCGCCGTCGAGCTCGGGGATCGCGACCATCATCGTGGCCTCGACCGGCGAGAGGCCGCGGTCGGAGCCCTCCCACTGCTCCAGGGTCTGGAACTCCAGCGCGTGGGCGGCGAGGTAGGGCACGTCGAGGTCGGCGAGCGCCGTCTCGGCCGCCGCGGCGTCGTTGTACGCGGGCCCGCCGACCAGCGAGAACCCGGTGAGCGAGACCAGCGCGTCGATGGCCGGCCGGCCGTCGCGGCGGAAGAAGGCGTCCACCGCCGGGCGGTTGTCGAGGCCCGAGGCGAAGGCCGGCACCACCGCGAGGCCGCGGCCTTCGAGCGCCGCGATCACGCCGTCGTAATGGGCGGTGTTCCCGGCCAGCACGTAGGAGCGCATCACCAGCAGGCCGACACGACCCTTCGCAGGGCCGCTCGAAGGCCCCTTGGGCATGGGGAGCGCGGCGAGCGACCCGCCGATGCGGCCCTTCATGCGCGGGTGGTAGAGGCCGGTCTCGGGATAGCTCAGCGGCGCGGGTGCGGCGGCGATCTCGCGCCAGGCGAGGCGCGGGCCGGCGGCGTAGCGCCCGACCAGGAAGCGCACGAGGTTGGCGATGTTCTCGTCCGAGCCCGAGAGCCAGTATTGCAGGGTGAGGAAGTAGGCGCGCACGTCCTGCGCCGAGCCGGGGATGAAGCGCAGGATTTTCGGCAGCTTGCGGATCATCGCCATCTGGCGGGCGCCGTTGCCCTGGGCGCCCGGCTTGCCGCGCAGCTTCTTCAGGAAGTCGAGGGCGCCGCGCTTGGTGCCGTCCATGTCGAACCGGTTGAGGCGGGTGGTCTTCACCACCTCGCCGGCCGAGAGGCAGCCGATCATCGCGTCGCAGTGCGGGCGGCGGGCCAGCAGCGCCGGCAGCACGGCGCGGACGTGCTCGTCCATGAACAGCATCGTCGCGAGCACGATGTCGGCCCGGGCGATGTCGGCCTTGCAGGCGGACAGGCTCGCGGGCGCGGTGTCCCACTCGGCGGCGGCGTGGAAGTCGAGGATGAGGCCGGGCATCTCGCTGCGCAGCCGGAGGCGAGCGCGCTCGAGGGCGCTCGCCATGTGGTTGTCCATCGTCACGACGACGATGCGGAGCTCGGGCCGTTCAGCGACCGAAATGCGCTTTGGCATCGTACAAGGTCTCGACGGTGATGAGCGGCAGCGCCCGCTCCCTGGCGAAGGTTTCCGTGTTGGTGCGGGCTTTTCCTCGGACGAAGAACGGGATCTTCCGCAGCTCCTTCTCGGCCTCCACGGCCCAGGTCGGAGCGGTCGGGCCGGCGAGCGTCACCGAGGTGACGGGCTCGGGAACCGGCGGGGCGGGCGCGGGCGCCCCGGCGGGGGCCTTGCCGCCGAGATGGGACGGGGCGCGGTCGTTGAACTCGGGGTCCTCGCGGAACATCCCGAGCAGGTGCTCCTCCAGGCCCATCATCAGCGGGTGGACCCAGGTGTCGAACAGGACGTTGGCGCCCTCGAAGCCCATCTGCGGCGAGTAGCGCGCCGGGAAGTCCTGGACGTGGACCGGCGCCGAGATCACCGCGCAGGGCAGCCCGAGCCGCTTGGCGATGTGACGCTCCATCTGCGTGCCGAGCACCAGCTCGGGGCCGGCCGCCTGGATCGCCGCCTCGACGTCGAGGTAGTCGTCGGAGATCAGCGCCTCGATGCCGTGGAGCGCGGCCTCCGCCCGGACCTCGCGGGCGAACTCGCGGCCGTAGGTGCCGAGGCCGACGACCCGGAACCCGAGCTCGGCCTTCGCGACGCGGGCGGCGGCGATCGCGTGGGTGGCGTCGCCGAAGATGAAGACGCGCTTGCCGGTGAGATAGGTCGAGTCGACCGAGCGCGAATACCAGGGCGCGCGCGACGGCGCCCCGGCGAGCACCGGCGCCGGGTCGATTCCGGCCAGCGCCGCGACCTCCTCGACGAAGCGGATCGTCGCGCCGACGCCGATCGGCACCGTCTCGACCATCGGCTGGCCGAAGGTCTTCTGCAGATACTGCGCGGCCGCGCGCGCCACCTCCGGGTAGAGCACGACGTTGAAGTCGGCGTCCTTCAGGCGGCCGAGGTCGGCCGGGCTCGCGCCCATCGGCGCCACGACGTTGACGGCGATCCCGAGCCGCTCGAGCAGGCCGGTGATCTCGTCGAGGTCGTCGCGATGACGGAAGCCCAGCGCCGTCGGCCCGAGGATGTTGCAGGACGGACGCCGGCCCTCCGGCTTCGGCTCCAGGGACGGCGAGCCGGAAAGCCCGCGGACCAGCCGGTAGAAGGTCTCCGACGCGCCCCAGTTCTCCTTCTTCTGGTAGGCCGGCAGCTCCAGCGCGATCACCGGGATCGGCAGGTTCAGCGCCTTGGCGAGGCCGCCCGGATCGTCCTGGATCAGCTCCGCCGTGCACGAGGCGCCGACGATCATCGCCTGCGGCCGGAAGCGCTCGTAGGCGGCGGCGGCCGCGTCCTTGAAGATCTCGGCGGTGTCGGAACCGAGGTCGCGGGCCTGGAAGGTGGTGTAGGTGACCGGCGGGCGGGCGTCGCGCCGCTCGATCATCGTGAACAGCAGGTCGGCGTAGGTGTCGCCCTGCGGCGCGTGCAGCACGTAGTGCAGCCCCTCCATCGCGGTGGCGACCCGCATGGCGCCGATATGCGGCGGTCCTTCGTAGGTCCAGAGGGTGAGCTGCATCGCCTCAGACCTCCAGCCGGGTGCGGCGGACGAGCGGGCGGGCGAACAGCTCGGCGAGGTCGCCGGCCTGGTCGTAGCCCTGGATCGGCGTGAACAGCAGCTCGATCGACCACTTGGTCGCGAGCCCTTCCGCCTCCAGCGGGTTGGCGAGGCCGAGGCCGCAGACCGTCAGATCGGGCCTCTCGGCCCGGGCCCGGTCCATCTGCGCGTCGAGGCTCTGGCCCTCGACGATGTCCGTGCCGTCGGGCAGCAGGGCGAGGTCCTCGGCGAGGTGCCCGCGGTGCAGGTAGGGCGTCCCGACCTCGCACAGGCCCATGCCCAATTCCCGCGACAGGAACCGGGCGAGCGGCACCTCGAGCTGCGAATCGGGGAAGAAGAACACCCGCTTGCCGGCAAGCGTCTCGCGGTGGTGATCGAGCGCGCGGGCGGCGCGGGCCCGGCCCGGCGCGGTCGCCGCCTCGAAGCGGCCCTCAGGCACCCCCCACGCGTCGGCCGCGGCCCTGAGCCAGCGCGTCGTGCCCTCCACGCCGAGCGGGAACGGGGCCGACAGGCGCTTGGCGCCGCGGGCCTCCAGGGCCTTGGCGGTGTCGGTCAGGAACGGCTGCGCCAGCAGGAAGGTCGTGCTCGGGCCGACGGCCGGAAGCGCGCCGGCCCGGCGCGCCGGCAGGAACGCGACGTTGGCGATGCCGAGCTCGGAGAACAGCCGAAGGAACTGGTCCTCGACCACGTCGGCGAGCGCGCCCGCCACCAGCAGCGACGGGGCGGCGTCGGGCGCTTCCCGCGGCATCTCGGGCACCAGGGCCGCGAGGCAGGCATCCTCGCCCTGCGTGAACGTGGTCTCGATGCCGCTGCCGGAATAGCTCAGCACCCGCACGTCCGGCGAGAAGGTGGTCGAGAGCCGCTGCGCCGCGCGGCCGAGATCGAGCTTGATCACCTCGGAGGGGCACGAGCCGACCAGGAACAGCAGCCGGATGTCGGGGCGGCGCTCGATCAGGCGGCGCACCACCCGGTCGAGCTCCTCGTTCATGTCGGCGATGCCGGCGAGGTCCCGCTCGTCGATGATCGCGGTGGCGAAGCGCGGCTCGGCGAAGATCATCACCCCGGCGGCCGACTGGATCAGGTGGGCGCAGGTGCGCGAGCCGACGACGAGGAAGAACGCGTCCTGGATCTTGCGGTGCAGCCAGACGATGCCGGTCAGCCCGCAGAACACCGCGCGCTGGCCACGCTCCTGCCGGATCGCCACGTCGCCGCAGCCGGGTTCGGCGGTGGCTGCGACGGTCCTCGGCGGGAGGAAGGGCGCATTCATCGCGCCACCATCGCGGTGCCGGCGACGGGGCGCGGACGCCGTGGCGCCTGCAGCCGCGCCGCTCGCAGCTTCAGCAGGAATTGCGTCGCGTTGACCGCGTAGGAGGCGTAGGCCGCGAGCGCCAGCCACATGAGGCCGGCCGTGCCGAGGAGCCCGAAGCCGAGGGCGCCGAGATAGGCGGTGTGCAGGGCCAGCACGAGCATGCTGACCACGTCCTCCCAGTAGAAGGCCGGGGCGAACAGGTATCGCCCGAACACCGCCTTCTCCCAGATCGAGCCGGTGACCATGATTGCGTAGAGCAGGAAGGTCTTGGCCAGCACCGAGAGGTTGGCCGCGGCCTCGCCCTCCCCGGTGGACAGCGTCCGCAGGACCAGCCCCAGGCTGACGAGGAACACGAGGAATTGAAGCGGGGCCAGAAGGCCCTGGATCAGGGTCCAGCGGGTCGCGTCGCGCCGGGCGCGCTCGGCCGACGTGTAGAGTGGTGGTCGTGCCGTCCGGTCGCTGGGACCCATAGCCTTACCCCATCCCTGCTGCGGCGGGCCGCCTCTCGGGAGGGCGGCTTGGGGGAAGCCTAGAAACCGTGCCAAAAAGTGTCAAGCGCGCTTTACGTCAAAACTGTATGACAATGACGTGGGAGCATTCTTATTCGATTCGACCATTGCCAAGCCGCCTCGAAAGCGTATCGTCTAAGTCAAGTCGTCCCGGAGAGGGCGACGGCACGGGGAATCCTAACCCCGGCCAAGCTATATTTTGAATACAATTAAGCCGTCAGCGACATTGGAGTTGGCCAATGGATGACTTGAGGCGCTCCGAGGGGCGAAACGCCATCCTAGCGCTCGCTCGCGAGATGGCGTCAGCCTGCGAGATCGACCAGCAGGCGCCGCCGCGCCGGCAGCAATTGTCCGATCGCTGGCACGGTCACCTCTCCCGCGTGGTCGAGGCCGAGATCATCCCCCGCCTGATGCTCGCACACCGCATGGAGGCGTCGACGCGCGGCCCGGGGCCGAGAAAGCCGACCGCCGAGGACATCGAGGCCTTCGCCTCCCTCGTGCTGGCGCCGGCCGGCGAGGTGGTGGAGGCGCGCATCGCCGCGCTCGTCGACGACGGCCTCGCCCTCGACAGCCTACTCCTCGACCTCCTGGCGCCGACCGCGCGGCACCTCGGCGTGCTCTGGGAGGAGGACCTTTGCGACTTCGCCGAGCTGACGATCGCGATGGGCCGCCTGCAGCGGATCATGCACGACCTCGCGCGCCGCTACGGCGGCGAAACAGGAGGGCACCGGGACGGGCACAGCATCCTCCTGAGCCTTTGTCCCGGCGAGACCCACATGTTCGGGCTGTCGATGATCGAGCAGTTCTTTCGCGACGCGGGCTGGGACGTCACGAGCACGGCGCTCGCGCCGGTGGGCGAGATCCTGAACCAGGCGCGGACCGCTTGGTTCGACGTGATCGGCCTGTCGCTCGGCTGCGAGGTGCTTCTGCCGACCCTGACCAAGACCGTCCACGAGCTGCGCCGGGTCTCGTTCAATCCCGGCGTGCGCATCCTCGTCGGCGGCCCGATCTTCGTCGACAATCCGGGGCATATCGAGCGCGTGGGTGCTGATGCCACGGCCACGGATGCGCGTCGTGCTGTGGCCGCCGCCGAGTTCATGCTTGATCTCAGGGCGGGAGCCTGCTGAAAGACCCGATCGACGACTTCACGAAGCGGTGAGACTTGACCAGCTTGGCCACCCACGCTGCGCAGAACCCCTCCGCAGCCCTGAGCAAGACCCTGTCGGCCCTCGGGGGAGAGGCGGCGGGCCTTCTCGTCGCGGCCGCGACCGACCTGTCCCTGGTGGTGGATGCCGACGGCATCATCCGCGACGCGGCCTTCGCCGCCCCGGACCTCGCGGGCCAGGGCTGCGACACGTGGCTCGGGCGGCGCTGGATCGACACCGTCACCGTCGAGAGTCGCCCGAAGATCGACGCGCTGCTGCGCGACGCCGCGCCGGACGGGGTGACGCGCTGGCGGCAGGTCAACCACCCGTCCGTCTCCGGCGACGACCTGCCGATCCGCTACGCCGCGATGCGCCTCGGCACGGACGGCTCGATCATCGCGATCGGCCGCAACCTGCTCGCCATGGCCTCGCTCCAGCGCAAGCTCGTCGAGACGCAGCAGGCGCTGGAGCGCGACTATCTCCGCCTGCGCGGCGCCGAGACCCGCTATCGCATGCTGTTCCAGCTCGGCAGCGAGCCGGTGCTCGTGGTCGACGCGGCCACGCGCCGGGTCACCGAGGTCAACCCCGCCGCGGTCCGGCTCCTCGGGCGCACCGAGAAGCGGATCCTCGGGCTGGACGTGGTCGAGCTGTTCGAGGCGGCGAGCGGGCGCGAGATCGAGCTGCTGTTCTCCGGCCTGCGCGCCACCGGCAAGGCCGAGGATCTCGAGACCCGGCTCGCCGGAAGCCGCGGGCAGGCGCGGATCTCGGCATCGCTGTTCCGGCAGGGCAGCTCGGCGAGCGCGCTGCTGCGGCTGAGCGATTCCGCGATCGGCGACGCCGCGTCGCCCGAGCGGCGCGGCCCGCTCCTCGACGTCATTGAGGGCATTCCCGAAGGGTTCGTCGTCACCGACCTGTCGCGGCGGATCCTCACCGCCAACGGGGCCTTCCTCGACCTCGCCCAGGTCGCGACCGTGGAGCAGGCGCGCGGCGAGCTGATCGACCGCTGGATCGGCCGCGAGGAGACCGAGGCCGCGACCCTGTTCGCGACGCTGGCCGAGCACGGCTCGGTCCGCCACTTCGCCACCGGCCTGCGCGGCCTTCTCGGATCCGTCGAGGAGGTCGAGATCGCCGCCGTCGCCGTGCCGAACGCCCGCCCGCCCTGCCTCGGCTTCACCATTCGCGGCACGCCGCGCCGTGCCGTGGCGACGGCGGTGTCGGGCGGGCACGAGCTGCCGCGCTCGGTCGAGCAGATGACCGAGCTGGTCGGCCGCGTCTCGATGAAGAACCTCGTGCGCGAGACCACCGACCTGATCGAGCGTCTTTGCATCGAGGCGGCGCTGCGGATCACCCGCGACAACCGGGCCTCGGCCGCCGAGATGCTCGGGCTCAGTCGCCAGGGCCTCTACGCCAAGTTGCGCCGCTACGGCATCGGCGATCTCGACGGGCCCGACTATCCCGACGCCTGAGCGCGATCCGCTCGGCCTGCCTCCACCCGCGAATCGCGACGTCCGCCGCCGGAACGATCGTGAATGGACCGTCCGTCGGCATTCGACCTCGCCCGCTTGGTTTCAGCTTGGCACTACTCCTACCTTGGTGTGTCCAAGTTTTCGATCATCTGTCGTGTCATCTCTACTTGACACTTCGTAGGGCGAGATCCTAGCCTCGCACCATGGCGACACCGGCTCCCAGCGCACTCGTCGAACTGCTCAAGCCGATCACGTGGTTCGCGCCGATGTGGGCCTTCGCCTGCGGCGTGGTCTCGTCTGGGCAATCCACCCACGGGCAATGGCCGGTGATCATGGCCGGCGTCGTGCTCGCCGGGCCGCTGGTCTGCGCCACCAGCCAGGCGGTCAACGACTGGTACGATCGCCACGTCGACGCGATCAACGAGCCGAACCGCCCGATCCCGTCCGGCCGCATGCCCGGCCGCTGGGGGCTCTACGTCGCCGGGGCCTGGACCGGGCTTTCGCTCCTCGTCGCTGCCGCGCTCGGGCCCTGGATCCTCGGCGCGGCGATCTTCGGCCTCGTCCTGGCGTGGCTCTACAGCGCGCCGCCGATGCGCCTGAAGAGCAACGGCTGGTGGGGCAATTCCGCCGTGGCGATCTGCTACGAGGGGCTGCCGTGGTTCACCGGCGCCGCCGTGATGGCCGCCACCGTGCCCGACCGCCGCGTCCTGATCGTCGCGGCGCTGTACTCGATCGGTGCCCACGGGATCATGACCTTGAACGACTTCAAGTCGGTGGAGGGCGACACCCTCACCGGCATCCGCTCGCTGCCGGTCCAGCTCGGCATCCCCGGGGCCGCCCGCTTCGCCTGCCTCGTGATGACCGTGCCGCAGGTGGCCGTGATCGCGTTCCTCTACGGCTGGAGCCGGGGGTGGCACGCCGCGATCGTCGCGCTGCTGCTCGTCGGGCAGATCGCGCTGATGCGCCGGCTGCTCGCCGCGCCGCGGGCGAAGGCCGCCTGGTACAACGGCACCGGCACCACCCTCTACGTGCTCGGCATGCTGGTTTCCGCCTTCGCGCTCCGCCCGCTCGTGGGAGCCCCGTGATGGCCGCGCCCGCCTCATCGTCATTCACATCTTCGTTCTCTTGGGCGCAGATCGTCCGTCTCGGCCTCGTCCAGACCGCGCTGGGCTCCGTCGTCGTGCTGATGACCTCGACCATCAACCGGGTGATGGTGGTGGAGCTGGCGCTGCCCGCCATCGTCCCGGGCGCGCTGGTCGCCTTGCACTACGCGGTGCAGGTGCTGCGCCCGCGCTGGGGCTACGGCTCGGATGTCGGCGGCCGCCGCACGCCGTGGATCGTCGGCGGCATGGCCGCCCTGGCGCTCGGCGGCTTCCTCGCCGCGGCGGCGACGGCGCTCGCCGAGACGAACCTCCCCGCCGGCCTTTCGCTCGCGATCCTCGCCTTCTTCTCCGTCGGCATCGGCGCGGGCGCGGCGGGAACCTCGCTCCTCGTCCTGCTCGCCACCGGCGTCGAGGATCGGCGCCGGGGTGCCGCCGCCACCATCGTCTGGGTGATGATGATCGCCGGCTTCGCGGTCACGGCGCCGCTGGCCGGGCACTTCCTCGATCCGTTCTCCGGCGCGCGCCTGGTCGCGGTCTCCGGCACCGTCTCGCTCGCGGCGTTCGCCCTCGCGTGCCTGGCCGTGCGCGGGGTCGAGCCAACCGTCGCGCCGGTGCGATCGGAGACAGCCGGCTCTGCGAAGGCGCCGTTCCGGGCGGTGCTCGCCAAGGTCTGGTCCGAGCCGGCCTCGCGCCGCTTCACCGTGTTCATCTTCGTGGCGATGCTGGCCTACAGCGCCCAGGAGCTGATCCTCGAGCCGTTCGCCGGCCTCGTCTTCGCGATGACGCCGGGCACCACCACCAAGCTCGCCGGCCTCCAGCACGGCGGCGTGCTCGCCGGGATGCTGCTGGTCGCGGGTCTCACCATGGGCGTCGGCGGACCCTGGCTCGGCTCGCTCAAGCTCTGGACGGCCTTGGGCTGCGCCGGCTCCGGCGCGATGCTCGTCGGGATCGCGGCCGGCGGCCTCGTCGGGCCGGAGTTTCCCTTGCGCGCCGTGGTCTTCGGCCTCGGCCTGTTCAACGGCGTCTTCGCGGTCGCCGCGATCGGCTCGATGATGGGGCTCGCGGGCGCCGGCGGCGAGGCCGAGCGCGGCACGCGCATGGGCGTGTGGGGCGCGGCGCAGGGCGTGGCCTTCGGCGCCGGCGGCTTCCTCGGCACCGTCGCGGTCGACCTCGCCCGCCTCGTCACCCCGGAAGCCGTCCACGCCTACGCCGCCGTCTTCCTGGCGGAGGCGCTGCTGTTCGTGCTCGCCACCCTGATCGCGCTGCGGATCGAGCATGCGGGCGCCACCCGCGTGCCGCGCGTGCAACGCCGGGCGGCGCTCGATCTCCGGTTCGAGCCGCGGTTCTAGGGCGTTTTCAGGCGAGGTGGATGCCGGCTCGCGTGAAGGACATCCGACCCGACGACGAGAGAGCGTTTTTTTGATCCGGCGATTTGGGAAGACGCTCCAAGCGCCGCCCGCCGAAACCAACGCCAGGGAGCACAGCATGTCCGAAGCCCCCGAATTCTTCGATTGCGTCGTGGTCGGTGGCGGTCCCGCCGGCGCGACGGCGGCGACCGACCTGGCGCGGATGGGCCGTAGCGTGCTGCTCCTCGACAAGCCGGGGCGGATCAAGCCCTGCGGCGGCGCGATCCCCCCGCGGGCGATCCGCGATTTCGCCATCCCCGACGCGCAGATCGTCGCCCGCATCAAGCTCGCGCGGATGATCGCGCCCTCCGACACGGCCGTCGACATGCCGGTCGGCGACGGCTTCGTCGGCATGGTCGAACGCGAGCATTTCGATCCGTGGTTGCGCGACCGGGCCTCGCTCGCCGGCGCCGACCACCGCCCCGGCACCTACGAGCGCATCGTCCGCGACGGCGCCGGCACCACGGTGCATTACCGCGTCGGCGACGCGGCGCGCACGGTGCGGACCAAGCTGGTGATCGGTGCCGACGGGGCCTCGTCCCCGGTCGGCCGGGCCGAGATCCCGGGCCATGCCGGGATGCGCCAGGTCTTCGCCTACCACGAGATCGTCCGGCCGCCGGCCGACGGCAGCGGAGCCTACGCGGCCACGCGCTGCGACGTGTTCTACCAGGGCAAGCACTCGCCCGATTTCTACGCCTGGATCTTCCCGCACGGCGAGACGATCAGCATCGGCACCGGCTCGGCGCGGAAGGGCTTCTCGCTCCGCACCGCGATCCGCAACCTGCGCGAGTCGACGGGGCTGGCGGCGGGCGAGACGGTCCGCCGCGAGGGTGCGCCGCTGCCGCTCAAGCCGCTGAGCAAGTGGGACAACGGCCGCGACGTCCTGCTCACGGGGGATGCCGCCGGCATCGTCGCGCCCGCATCCGGCGAGGGCATCTACTACGCGATGCTCGGCGGCCGGCTCGCCGCCGACGCGGCCGACGCGTTCCTCAGGACGGGCGATGCCCGTGCCCTCGCCCAGGCCCGCCGTCGCTTCATGAAGCTGCACGGGCGGGTGTTCCTGATCCTGCGGATCATGCAGGCGGTCTGGTACCGCAACGACGCCCTGCGCGAGCGCTTCGTCTCGATCTGCCGCGACAAGGACGTGCAGCAGCTCACCTGGGAAAGCTACATGAACAAGGAGCTGGTGCGGAAGAAGCCGATGGCGCACGTGAAGATCTTCTTCAAGGACATGGCGCACCTGTTCCGCTGGGTCTCGCCTTGAGCGAGGTCTGGATGCCGGCGGCGATCGCCACCCTGTCCGCGCTCGTGGTGGCCCTGGCCGGCGGCGTGCTGACCACCACCGGCCCGTGGTACCGCGCCCTGCGCAACCCGGCCTGGAAGCCGCCGGACTGGGCGTTCGGCCCGGTCTGGGCGACGATCTTCGCGCTCTGCGTCGTCTCCGCCGTGATCGCCTGGAGCGAGGCCGACGAGCCGCAGCGCGTCGTGCTGCTCGCGGCCTACGCCGTGAATGCCACGCTCAACATCGCCTGGAGCGCGCTGTTCTTCCGCGCCGAGCGGCCGGACTGGGCGTTCTTCGAGCTCGTCCTGCTCTGGCTCTCGGTGGCGGCGCTGATCGCCGTCACGCTGCCGGTCTCGGGCGTCGCGGCGGTGCTGCTGGCGCCCTACCTCCTCTGGGTGACAATCGCCGGGTTCCTCAACCGCGCCATCGTGCGGCTCAACGGCCCGTTCGGAGCCGCGTGATGGCGGAGTGGTTCGCGACCGGCCGGATCGTCGACGCGATCCTCGTGCTCGTCGCCGCCGAGGCCGCGATGCTGCTCGCGTTCCGGTGGCGGACGGGGCGCGGGCCGGCGCCGGTGCCGCTCCTGTGCAACCTCGTCTCCGGGGCGGCGCTGATGCTGGCCGTGCGTGCGGCCCTGGTCCAGTCGCCCTGGCCGGTCGTCGCCGGCTGGATGCTGGTCTCGCTCGGCGCCCATCTCGGGGACCTCGTGCCGCGCCTGCGCAACCCGGCCGGCCTGACGCTTCGTCGCACCTCCCTGCCTGGGGTGCCAGGAACTTCCGACGCGGCGGCCGCGTTCAACGCGCGGCCGCGAAGCTGAATTATTATGCTTCTTACCTGCCACAACCGGAGATTAGGCATCATGCGTGGCTTCCTCGCTCTGGCCGCGACCTCCGGTTTTCTGCTGGGTTCCAGCCTGCCGATCGCGGCCTTCGCGCAGGAGGCTGCCGGGGGCGCGAGCCAGGATCTGGTGAAGCGCGGCGAGTATCTCGTCACCGCCGGCGATTGCGTCGCCTGCCATACCGGCCCGAGCGGCAAGCGGCTGGCCGGCAACTACGTCCTCAACACGCCGATCGGAAAGATCCGCACCCCCAACCTGACGCCCGACGACGAGACCGGCCTCGGCAAGTGGACGGAAGCGGACTTCGTCAAGGCGATGCACGAGGGCATCGACAACGAGGGGCACTACCTCTACCCGGCCTTCCCCTTCGCCTGGTACACCAAGGTGACGACCGACGACGTCAAGGCGATCTGGGCCTACCTGCGCTCGCTCGAGCCGGTGAAGGAGCCGCGCAAGGACAGCGAGATCCCGTTCCCGTTCAACATCCGCACCGCCCTGATCACCTGGCGCACCGCCTTCTTCACGCCGGGCGAGTGGAAGCCCGATCCGAACGCCACCGCCGAGGTCAACCGCGGCGGCTACCTCGTCGAGGGGCTCGGCCACTGCGGCATGTGCCACAACGAGAATAAGATCGTCGGCAACAGCAGCCTCGCGGGCAAGCTCGGCGGTGGCGTGATCGACGGCTGGTACGCCCCGAACATCACCCCCGACGGCCACCAGGGCATCGGCGCCTGGACCGAGGAGCAGGTGGTGACCTACCTCAAGACCGGCACCGCCCCGGGCGACAAGCCCGGCGTCGCCGCCGGGCCGATGCGCCAGACCATCGAGGAATCGCTCTCGAAGATGACGGACGCCGACCTCAAGGCCATGGTCGCGTATCTCCGGACCTACCAGGCCAAGCAGACCTACAAGTCCAAGGACCTGCAGGCCTACGACACCACCGGGGCGCCGGGCGCGGGCGTCTACCTCAGCTACTGCTCGTCCTGCCACCAGCCCGACGGCAAGGGCGTCGAGGGTGCGATCCCGGCGCTCGCCGGCAACACCTCGGTCCAGTCGGCCGGCCCGGAGACGGTGCTGCGCGTGATCTACGGCGGGCTCGGCGCGCAGAGCGGCTACGCGCCGATGACCGCGATCGGCCAGGGCATGACCGACCAGCAGGTCGCCGACGTCACCGACTACATCCGCAACTCCTGGGGCAACAGCGCTCCCGTCCTGAAGTCCGGCGTCGCCGCCGACGCGCGCAAGGCGACGAGCACCATGCTCGCCGGCAATGCGCCCTGCGCCGAGATCGAGCAGCCGGACGTGGCCAAGGCCGTGGCCGACGCCGGTGCCGCGGAACAGCTGAAGGGCCTCAAGCAGGAGGACTTCATTCCGCGCATCGATGCGCTCCTGCCGAAGATCAAGTCGGCGCTGCCCGCGGGACGGGACGACGACATCGTCAACGGCCTGACCACGGCATTCTGCAAGGCCGCTAAGCCGGAGACCGACGACGTGAAGCTGCCCTGGCACGCGACGATCGGCAGCTTCAGCAACCTCGTCTACAGCCAGCTCAAGCACCCCGAGCGGCAGGCCAGCACGATGCCGGCCCCGGCGATGCCGAAGCCGAACTGAGCCACGGGCAACCGGTCGCGGGCGGCCTGACGAACCAGCGCGCGATTGGCGCGTTGGCCGGCCGCGCCGACGAGGGGATGTCGCGGTGTCGCACGATTCCGCAATCCCGGTCTTTTCAAAACCATGACGCATCAGACCTGTGACGTGGCCGTCATCGGGGCCGGCACGGCGGGGATCGCCGCGTTCCGTGCCGCCGAGGCGGCGGGCGCCGACGCCGTGCTGATCGAGCGCGGCCCCGGCGGCACCACCTGCGCACGCGTCGGCTGCATGCCTTCGAAGCTGCTCGTCGCGGCCGCGGCGGCGGCTCACGACGCGCGCCGCGCCAGCCTGTTCGGCGTCGCGGTGTCGGGCGTATCGGTCGACGGCCCCGCGGTGATGGCGCGTGTGCGGGCCGAGCGCGACCGCTTCGTCGCCGGGGTGCGCGACGGGCTCGACGCGATCCCGTCGGCCAAGCGGCTCGCCGGCGAGGCGCGGTTCCTCGACGCCCGGACGCTCGCGCTCGGCGACGACCGCCGCGTGGCGTTTCGGGCGGCGGTGATCGCCACGGGATCGAGCCCGAGCATCCCGAAGCCGCTCGCGCCGCTGGGCGACGCCGTCCTGACCACCGACACCGTGTTCGAGCTTCCCGACCTTCCGGCGTCGCTGGCGGTGATCGGCGGAGGGCCCGTCGGCATCGAGATCGCCCAGGCGATGGCGCGCCTCGGCGTGCGCGTCGACCTCTTCGACACCGGGTCGGGCCTGGCCGGCCTGAGCGAGCCCGGCCTTCGGAAGGACGCGGCCGCGATCTTCTCCGACGAGATGGCCTTGCATCTCGGGTCCGAACTCGTCTCGGCCGAGCCCGTCGACGGCGGGGCGCAGCTGACCTGGGCGGAGGCCGACGGCACCCGTCGCACCGGCACCTTCGCCCGGGTGCTCGCAGCCGCCGGCCGCCCGCCCAACGTCCGAGGCCTCGACCTCGCGCAGGCCGGGCTTCGTCTCGACGAGAAGGGCATGCCGGCCTTCGACACCCGGACCCTGCTCTGTGCGGGGGCGCCCGTGCTGATCGCGGGCGACGCCAACGCGGTGCGACCGGTCCTGCACGAGGCGAGCCGCCAGGGCGGGATCGCGGGGCGGAACGCGGCGGCCCTCGCCGCGGGCCGAGCCCTCGCGGCGCCGGAGCCCTGGCCGGCGCTCGCCATGGTGTTCACCCACCCGCAGGCGGCGAGCATCGGTGCGCCGTTCGATCCCGAGGCGGGCGACGGGCGCGTGGTCGGCGGGATGTCGTTCGACGACCAGGGCCGGGCGCGGGTCGAGGGCGTCAACCGGGGCGGCATCCGGCTCTGGGCGGATCGGGACGGGCGCCTGCTCGGCGGCGAGATGCTCGGGCCGTCCTGCGAGCACCTCGCCCATCTCGTCGCGCACGCGATCGGCGACGGACGGACCGTCGACGACCTTCTGGCGCGGCCGATCTACCATCCCACCGTCGAAGAGGGACTTGCGAGCGCATTGTCCGATCTTATACAACCGCTGAAGGGATGACCGCCGGACGCCGGACGGTCGTGACCGATCCTTCATCTTGCCGCATCGCGGATACCATTGCGCCCGCCCGTCCCACGGGTCATACCGGGCCGCAGATGACGCGGTCCCATTCCTGATGTCCACGATCGTTGCCGCGGGCAATGCGATCGACCTCGACGCCCTGACGGCGGAAGAGCGCGATGGCCTCGATATCGGGGTGATCGGGCTCGACGCCGCCGGGACGATCGTGTCGTTCAGCGAGGGGGCGAGCGCGCTCTCGGGCCTCGCCAGCGCCGCCGTGATCGGCCGCAACTACTTCCGCGAGGTGGTGCCGAGCACCAACGTCCCCGGGTTCTTCGGCCGCTTCCTCGCGGGCACCCGCCGCGGGCACCTCGACGAAAGCTTCGACTTCGTGTTCGGGCGCATGCCGCAGCCCCTGCGCGCCCGCGTGCGGATGCGGAGCGGCAAAGGTGTCACCTGGCTCACGATCACCCCGGTGGAGACCCTCGGCGCGGGCCAGTCGCGCGAGGCGGTGATGGCCGCCATCGGCCGCCGCGTCCGGGCCGAGCCGGTCGATCCCCAGCTCTGCGAGCGCGAGCCGATCCACATCCCGGGCTCGATCCAGCCGAACGCGGTGATGCTGGCGGCCGATGCCGGCACGCTCGAGATCCTGGCCCACAGCACCAACGTCCGCGACGTGCTCAGCCGCGCGCCGGAGCGGATCGCCGGCCTGCCCCTGGCCGAGGTCCTGCCGACCGCCTTCGTCGAGACGATCCGCCAGCGCCTCGCCAGCGCCACCCTCGACGACGGGCGCTCGATCCGCCGCACGCTCAAGCTCGCGGGCGACGACCATGCCAGCTACTACGCCATCGTCCACGCCCATTCCGGCCGGGTCATCGTCGAGCTGGAGCTCGAGCCCGAGCATCCCGAGGACTTCCGGGTCGCGACCCAGACCGATTCGGAACTCGCCGTCACCCGCCTCCGGGCCGCCGAGACGCTGAGCGGGGCCGCCCGCATCGCCGCGCTCGAGGTCCGGGCGCTCACCAGCTTCGAGTGCGTGCTGGTCTACCGCTTCGACGCGGACTGGAACGGCGAGGCGATCGCCGAGGACAAGGTGCCGGATTGGTCGCGCGCCCTGCTCGGGCTGCGGTTCCCGGCCTCCGATATCCCGGCCCAGGCGCGCGCGCTCTACACCAAGGCCAAGAGCCGCTTCGTGATCGATCGCGATTCGGTGCCCGTGCCCCTGGTCGCGGCGCCGGCGGCCGGCAACGGCCCGATCGACCTCACCTTCGCGCAGCACCGCACGCTCTCGCCGATCCACCTGGAGTACCAGCGCAACCTCGGCGTGAACGGCTCGATGTCGATCTCGATCATGGTCGAGGGGCGGCTGTGGGGCCTGATGATCGGCCATCACCGCCACCCGCACTACGTCGCGCCCGAGACCCGCGCCGCCGCGACCGTGCTCACCGACGCCTTCGCCATGCGCGTGCAGGAGATCGAGGCGCGCCGGCTCTGGACCGAGCGCAAGGCCCATCTCGACACCGAAGGGCGCCTGGTCCGCGGCCTGACCCGGTCGGACGACTTCGTCGCGGCGCTGACCGGCGGCTCGACCACCCTCCTCGACCTGTTCGGGTCGACCGGTGCGGCGATCGTCTCCGGCGCGCGCGCGACCCTGATCGGCACGACGCCCCCGGACGAGGCCGTCCGCGCGATCGGCGACTGGCTGAAGGAGATCCTGGCGCCGGGCGAGACCACCTATGCCAACGCCAACTTCTCCGCGCAGTGTCCCGCCGCCGCCCCGCACCGCGAGATCGCGAGCGGCGTGCTCGCCGCGTTCGTCGACGAATCCCGCGAGAACCTGCTGCTCTGGTTCCGCCCGGAGGTGTCGAGCACGGTGACGTGGAGCGGCGATCCGCGGAAACCGGTGCTCGCCGGCAACGGGCCCGTCGCGGTGCTGCCGCGGCGCTCGTTCGAGCGCTGGGTCGAGGAGCGCACGGGCTTCGCCAGCCCCTGGGCCGACTGGCAGGTGTCGCTGGCCGGCTCCCTCGCCCACGCGGTCGAGGGCGTCGTCCTGCGCCAGCGCCGCAAGATCGACGAGCTCACTGGCCTCCTCGCCGAGAAGGAGCGCCTGCTCGCCCAGAAGGATCTCCTGACCCGTGAGATCGACCATCGGGTGAAGAACTCGTTGCAGATCGTCTCGGCCTTCCTGCAGATGCAGCGGCGTCAGGTCTCCGATCCGGCCGCCCGCCAGGCCTTCGCCGACACCTCCGCCCGGGTGATGAGCGTCGCCCGCGTCCACGACAGCCTGTATCAGGCGGAGAACGTCGAGGAGGTCGACCTCGGCCAGACCATCGAGGCGCTTTGCACCGACCTCGCCGGCATGGCGGGCGGCGGCCATGCCGTCGACCTCACCGCCGAGCCCGGCCTGATGGTGCCCTACCGCAAGGCGGTGGCGCTCTCGCTGATCGCCACCGAGCTCGTCACCAACGCCTTCAAGTACGCCGCCAAGCCCGAGGGCGTCGGCCGCGTGGCGGTCACCGTTTCGGGCCACGGCCCCGGCAGCGTGCGGCTGCGCGTCTGCGACGACGGCGAGGGCCTGCCCGAGGGCTGGTCGGAGACCAAGCCCCGCGCCAACGGCACCGGCGTCGGGCTCGGGATGAAGCTGATCCGGGCGATGCTCGACCAGATCAACGCCCGCCTCGACGTCGACAACGCGCCCGGCGCCTGCTTCACGATCACGGCGTGAGCCTGCACCAGCGGCTGCGCGCCGCCACCGCCTCGTCGCATCAGGGTCTCGAGGACGCGCTCGACTGGCGGGCGCGCGTCGCGACGCTGCCCGGGTATCGCGCCCTGCTCGCCCGCTTCCATGGATTCCATGCGGCCTACGAGCCGGCGATCGGGCTTGCGCTCGCCGACGAGGCGTTCTGGGGCCCGCGCCGGCGCTTCGCCGCGCTGGCGGCGGACCTCGCCCATCTCGGGATGCCGGACGCCGAGATCGCCACCCTGCCCCTGCCCTCGGCCGTGACGTTCGCGGACGAAGCCGCGGCGATGGGGGCGCTCTACGTGCTCGAAGGCTCCACGCTCGGCGGCCAGGTCATCGGCCGGCACATCGGCGCGGTGCACGGGCTGACGCAGGCGGGCCTCGCCTATTATCGCGCCCATGGCCGGCAGACCGGCGTGATGTGGAACGCCTTCCGCGCCCGGCTCGATCGCCTGTCGGGCGATCCGGAGGCGGAGGCGGCTGCCCTGGCGACCGGCACCGCGACGTTCGACGCGCTTCGGATCTGGCTGTGCGCGCCGGATTCGTCCGCCGCGTGCGGGGCCGGCTGAGGCGCAGGCCGCCTCAGCCCTCGCGATCCCGCCCGAGCAGCCCGTCGACGAAGGCTTCGAGGCCGATCCGCCGCGTGCGCTTGAGGCGCTCGGCGGCCAGGATGCCGCGCAGGGCGTCGAAGGCGTTCTGCAGGTCGTCGTTGACGATGACGTAGTCGTACTCGCTCCAGCGCTGGATCTCGACGCGGGCGTTGGCGAGCCGCTTCTCGATGGTCTCCGGGCTGTCCTCGGCCCGGCGCTCCAGGCGGTGGCGCAGCTCCTCCAGGCTCGGCGGCAGGATGAACACCGTCACCACGTCGTCGGCGAGCTTGGAGCGGACCTGGCGGGTGCCCTGGTAGTCGATGTCGAAGATCATGTCCCGGCCGGCGCTGAGCACCTTCTCCACCGGGCGGCGCGGCGTGCCGTAGAAGTTTCCGTGGACCTCGGCCCATTCGAGCAGGTCGTCGCGGCTGCGCAGGTCATCGAAGGCCTCGCGCGCGATGAAATGGTAGTGGCGCCCGGCGATCTCGGACGGGCGCCGGGCGCGGGTCGTCACCGAGATCGACAGGTCGAGACCCCAGCCGCCGTCATCGGCAATGGCGCGCGTCAAGGTGGTCTTGCCGGCGCCCGACGGCGAGGACAGGATCAGGATCAGCCCGCGGCGGGCGATCGAGTCCGAGACCGATGGGGAGGGGGCGTCCGTCATCCGCGTGCCCCGGCCGTGTCTCGCGCGCCCATCGCCTCAGTCCCGCTACTCGACGTTCTGAACCTGCTCGCGGAATTGCTCCACCACGGCCTTCAAGTCGAGTCCGATTCGCGACAGCGCCACGTCGTTGGCCTTGGCGCACAGGGTGTTGGCCTCGCGCCCGAGCTCCTGGGCCAGGAAATCGAGGCGCCGCCCGATCGCGCCGCCCGCCGCCAGGAGCTCGGACACCGCTTCGAGGTGGGCGCGCAGGCGGTCGAGCTCCTCGCGGACATCGGCCTTGGCCGCCATCATCACCGCCTCCTGATGCAGGCGCTCGGGATCGAGGCCGCCGGCGTCCAGCAGGCCCGCGACGGAGGCCGCGAGACGGGCGCGGATCGCCTCGGGCTTGCGCGCCGGGCAATCCTCCGCGGCCTGCGTCAGCACGCCCATCCGCGCGACCTGCGCCGCGACGATCTCCGCGAGCGCCCGGCCCTCGGCGCGGCGGGCCTCGACGAGGTCGGCTACCAGCTGCACGACGCCCTCCGCGAGGTCGCGCGCCAGCGCGTCCGGCTCGGTGGCGGCCTCGTCCTCGGCCTCGACGACGCCGCGGATCGACAGCAGCCCGTCCATCGTCGCGGGCGCGATCCCCTCCGGAACCGGCACGCGGGCGACGGCCTCGGCGAGCCGCGCCAGCAGCGCCTCGTCGATCCGCACCCGCGCCTTGCTCTCCGGCTTCGTCAGGTTGAGCGAGAGCTGGCACTGGCCGCGGGCGAGCGTCTTCTGCAGGGCGGTGCGCGCGACCTCGCCGACGGAATCGTATCCGTTCGGCACCCGGAGCCGCACGTCGAGCCCGCGGCCGTTGACGCTGCGGACCTCCCAGGCCCACTGCACCGGCCCGGTGGTGCCGGCGGCCCGGGCGAACCCGGTCATGCTCGCGATCATGGTCTTGCGATGCCCTGCGTTGCGGCGCCGAGGTTTCGTCGTGCGGGACGCCTACACGAAGGCGTTGACCTCTACCGTGAACCCGCCCGGCGCCTGGAAATAGAACGTCACCCGCCCGTGCTCCTCGCGCGGGGTCTCCGGGGCGAAGCCGCCTTCGGTCAGCCGTGCGTGGATCGCGTGGACCTGCTCCACCCGCTCCTGGATGAAGCCGATGTGGAAGATCTTGGGGTAGGTCGCATCCTTCACGCGGAACAGGCTGAGGATGCCGCCGCCGTCGTCGGCGAGGAAGGCCATCTTGTCGTTGACCGGCATCGCGGTGCGGCGCAGCCCGAAATAGGTCTCCAACATCGCGACCGTGGCCGGGACCTCGGTGACGCCGAGGTTGACGTGGTTCAGGTGCATCGGCTCGTCCTGATGGCGCGTGCGAGCGGCGCCGCAGCGCCGGGGACGATCACGGTTGCTTCAGCACCGGCACGGTCTTGGGCGAGCCGAGGTCGTAGGTCTTGTTCTTCAGCGGATCGAGCTTGGTGCCCTCCGAGGCGTCGAAGGCCTTCGGCCGCGGCCCGCCCGCCCCGACGGTCGCCCCGTCCAGCGCGTAGGCGTTCGTCGGCGGGGCGAAGGCCGAGGCCCGGTTCGGCACCGCGGCGGGATCGGCGGCCGGCTCGGCCTTGTCGACGCCGGCGGCATCCGGCGTCGTGGCCAGGCGGGCCTTCTCGACTTGGCGCCAGCGCGCGACGTTCTTCTGGTGGCCGTCGAGGCTCTCGGCGAAGGCGTGCCCGCCGGTGCCGTCGGCGACGAAGAACAGGTCCTTGGTCCGCGACGGATTGGCGACCGCCTCCAGGGCGGCGCGGCCGGGATTGGCGATCGGGCCGGGCGGCAGGCCCTCGATCACGTAGGTGTTGTAGGGCGTCGCCCGGTCGATCTCGGAGCGCTGGATGCCGCGCCCGAGGGTGCCGCGCCCGCCGACTAGCCCGTAGACGATGGTCGGGTCCGATTGCAGCTTCATCCGCTTGTTCAGGCGGTTGACGAACACGCCGGCCACCCGCGGCCGCTCGTCGGCGCGCCCGGTCTCCTTCTCGACGATCGAGGCCAGCGTCACCATCTCGGCCGACGTCCGCACCGGCACGTCGGCGCTGCGGCGCAGCCAGATGTCGTTGAGGACCTTGCGCTGCTTCTCGCGCATCAGGTTGACGATCTGCTGGCGGCTCGCGCCGCGCTCGAACTTGTAGGTGTCGGGCAGCAGCGAGCCCTCGGGCGGGATCTCGCCGACCTCGCCGGTGAGCACGTCGTTCTCGTTGAGGCGCATCACGATCTGCTCGGAGGTGAGCCCTTCGGGGAAGGTGATCGCGTGCTGGACCTGCCGGCCCGTGGTCACGGTGTCGATCGCATCGCTGATGCTGGCATGGGCCTTGAAGGTGTACTCGCCGGCCTTCAGCGGCGGGCGCCCGCCGAAGCGGGCGGCGAACTCGAACAGCCCGACATGGTCGATCACGCCCTCGCGCTTCAGGATCTCGGCGATCTCGCCGGTGCCGCTGCGGGACGGGATCACGACCACCTTGTCGGCGGCGAGCGGGCCGGGCTCCTGCACCTGCCGCTGGAACAGCGTCAGCCCGAGCATCACGGCGATGGCGATCACCACCGCGAAGGTGAGCAGCCCGCTGATGGTGGCGAAGAGCCCGCCGCGGCGGCGCTCGGGCCGCTCGGGCGGCGGCGGGGCCGCGGTCGGCTTGATCGCCTCGTTCGGCGAGCGGGGGGAGAGGCGCTGCGGCTGGGCCGGCTCGTCGAAGGTGAGCGGCTGCGGCGGCACGTGCGTCTGGCGTCGACGGAAGAACATCGGGATCCTGCTCGGGCTCGCGCCGGCGACGAGGGCGGTGCCGGGCGCGCATGCGCGACGGGGCGGCGATCACGAAGGATCGCCGCAGGGTACCGGAAACTACGCCGGTTTGTGGCGAAATTGCCGTTGCGCGCTGCACGCAGCCCCGCTGGTCGACAGACAAGCCGATCCGGTCAGCGCAGTTTCGGGGGCGTCGGCGCGATCCGCGTCCCAGAAGGCTGGCAGGTCGCGCAGAAGAAGGTCGAGCGGCCGGATTGCACGATCCGGCCGACGGTCCCGCCGCAGCCCTTGGTGCGGCAGGCCTCGCCGACCCGGTCGTAGACGCGGAACGCCTGCTGGAAGGCGCCCGACGTGCCGTCGGTGTGGGCGTAGTCGCGCAGGGTCGAGCCGCCGGCGGCGACCGCCTCGGTGAGCACCTCGCCGATCACCCTGGCCAGCAGCCGGGCCTTCGGCGTCGGCGCGCCGTCGGCCTTGGCCAGCGTGCCCGCGGCCGCCTCGGGGTGGAGGCCGGCCCGGTGCAGAGCCTCGCAGACGTAGATGTTGCCCAGGCCCGCAATCAGGCGCTGGTCGAGGAGCGCGGCCTTCAGCGGCGTGATCTTGTGGCGAAAGAGCCGCGCGATGGTCTCGGCCGTCAGATCCGCGCTCAGGGGCTCGATGCCCATGCCGGCGAAGTGCCGGCACGCGGCGAGCGTGTCGGTGGGCACGAGGTCCATGAAGCCGAAGCGGCGGGCGTCGTTGTAGGTGACGGTGGCGCCGTTCCCCATCGCCATCACCACGTGGTCGTGCTTGGGCGTGCCGAGCGCCCCGTCGAGGTAGAAGTCGCCGGGCGACGTGTTGCTGCCGTCGGGCATCGCCACGTCGAAGCGGCCGCTCATGCCGAGATGCATGATCAGCGTCTCGCCCGAATCGAGGCCGGCCGTGAGGTACTTCGCCCGCCGCGCGAGGCCGGTGACCCGGCGGCCCTCCAGGCGCGCGCAGAAGCGCTCGGGGAACGGGAAGCGCAGGTTCGGCCGGCGCAGGGTGACGCGGCTGAAGGTGGCCCCGACCATCGCCGGCGCGAGGCCGCGCCGCACCGTCTCGACCTCTGGAAGCTCGGGCATCGTCCTGTGGCCGTCCCTCGGCAAATCGGATGGTGGAAGGCGGATCGTGGAGGCCGGGTATCGGCCCGGGCCGCCGCCGCCGCAATCCCGGCCGACGGGCGAGGCTTCGCCGCCCACGGCCGGCCGTCCCCACCGCGTCTTACGACGCATGGCGGATCGCGTCCGGCTTCGCTATGAGGCGCGAGGGCGCAGACGGGCAGGACTTCATGACGGTGGCGGACGAGACGACGGGCGCGCGGGACGGCACGACGGGGGCGCAGGAGACCGATTTCGGCTTCGAGCGTGTGGCCCTGGCCGAGAAGCAGGCGCGCGTCGACGACGTGTTCCGCTCGGTCGCCAAGCGCTACGACCTGATGAACGACCTGATGTCCGGCGGCCTGCACCGGGCCTGGAAGGCGCAGCTCATCGCGATGCTGCGCCCGTCGCGCACGCGGCCGTTCCGCCATCTCGACGTGGCCGGCGGCACCGGCGACGTCGCCTTCCGCGTCCTCGAGGCCGGCGGCCCGCAGGCCTCGGTCACCGTGCTCGACATCAACGAGGCGATGCTGCGGGTCGGCGCCGAGCGCGCCGGGGCGCGCTTCGACGGGCGCATCGACTTCGTCACCGGCAACGCCGAGACCTTGCCCCTGCCGGACGCGACCTTCGACGCCTACACCATCGCCTTCGGCATCCGGAACGTGCCGCGGATCGAGCTGGCCCTGCAGGAGGCCCGCCGCGTACTGAAGCCCGGCGGCCGCTTCCTGTGCCTGGAATTCTCCAAGGTCGACCTGCCGGTGCTCGACAAGATCTACGACGCCTACTCCTTCCACGTGATCCCGCGGCTCGGCGCGCGGGTCGCGGGCGACGCGGAATCCTACCGCTACCTCGTGGAATCGATCCGGAAGTTCCCCTCCCCCGGGCTGTTCGCCGGGATGATCGAGCAGGCCGGCTTCCGCCACGTCACGCACCGGCCGCTCTCGGGCGGCATCGTCGCGATCCATTCCGGCTGGAAGGTCTCGTGACCGACCCGAGCCGCCGGGCGGCGCGATGATCGCCGCCGCGGTCAACCTCTTCCGCGGGGCCCATGTCGGCTTCGTGCTGGCGCGCGAGGGCGCGCTGGCGCTCGTCGACGCCTCCGAGCTGCCGCCGCACCTGCGGCTCGGGCTGCGGATCGTCCGGTTGCTGGAGCGGCCGGGCCTCGGTACCGGCGCGGCCCGGCTCTCGGCCGGCCTGACCCGGCTCGGCCCGTCCTACGTCAAGTTCGGGCAGTTCCTCGCCACCCGCCCCGACATCGTCGGGATGAGCGCGGCCCGCGACCTCGAGATGCTGCAGGACCGGGTGCCGCCCTTCCCGCAGGCGGTGGCCGTGAAGGTGGTCGAGGCCGCCTTCGGCAAGCCGATCTCCGCCCTGTTCGTCGCCTTCGGCGAGCCGGTGGCCGCGGCCTCGATCGCGCAGGTCCACAAGGCGGTGGTCCACGATGCCGACGGCACCCAGCGCACGCTCGCCGTGAAGATCATGCGGCCGGGCGTGCGCGAGCGCTTCCAGCGCGACGTGGAGGTGATGCGCCTCCTCGCGCGCATCGTCCACGTGCTGTCTCCGCAAGCCGAGCGCCTGCGCCCGCGCGACGTGGTCGAGATCCTGGCCCGCTCCGTGACCATGGAGATGGACTTCCGGCTCGAGGCCGCCGCCGCCTCGGAGCTCGCGCAGAACACCGCGGAGGACGACGATTTTCGCGTGCCGCGGCCCGAATGGGAGCTGATCGCCCGCGACGTGCTCACCTGCGAATGGATCGACGGCACCCGCCTCCACAGCGCCGCCGCGCTTCGGGAAGCCGGCCACGACCCGCACGCGATCGGGCGCACGGTGATCCAGAGCTTCCTGCGCCAGGCGATCCGCGACGGGTTCTTCCACGCCGACATGCACCAGGGGAACCTGTTCGTGGACGCCGCCGGCAAGCTCGTCGCGGTGGATTTCGGCATCATGGGCCGGCTCGGGCGCAAGGAACGGCGGTTCCTCGCCGAGATCCTGCTCGGCTTCATCATGCGCGACTACCGCCGTGTGGCGCAGGTCCACTTCGAGGCGGGCTACGTGCCGGCGCACCACTCGGTCGACGACTTCGCCCAGGCGATCCGCGCCATCGGCGAGCCGATCCACCAGCGCCGCGCCGACGAGATCTCGATGGCGAAGGTGCTGACGCTGCTGTTCGACATCACCGCCCTGTTCGACATGAGCACGCGCACCGAACTGGTGATGCTGCAGAAGACCATGGTGGTGGTGGAAGGCGTCGCCCGCAGCCTCGATCCCAAACTCGACATGTGGACCTCGGCCGAGCCGGTGGTCCGCAGCTGGATCACCCGCAACCTCGGCCCGGCCGGGCGCCTGGAAGGGGCGGCCCACGCCGCGCGCACCCTCACCGACATCGTCGCCGACGTGCCGGACCTCGCCCTGCGGCTCCGGCGCCTGATCGTCCATGCCGACGAGGCGGGCACGGGCGACGCACGCCGCCTGGAGCGCATCGCCCGCAACGAGCGCCGCAACGCGCTGTGGCAGACGCTGGCCCTGTGGGCGATCGCGGCGGGCGTGCTGGTGGCGGCCTTGCGATAGGCCGGGACGGCGAAGCCGCCCGCTTCGGAGCGTTCCGTCAGGCGGCGCGACCCTGTCGCGGCGCATCCGCGACGGCGGCTGCGCAGGGGTCGATCCCGTGCGTGTCGACGGGGCCCGGGCGACCGAACAGGTAGCCCTGCACCTCGGCGCACCCGGCCGCTCTCAGGAACGCGAGTTCCGCGACGGTCTCGACGCCCTCGGCGACCACCGGCAGGCCGAGCCCGCAGCCGAGCCCGAGGACAGCGCGCACGATCGCCGCCGTCTGGGCGTTGGTGTCGACGTTGCGCACGAAGGACCGGTCGATCTTGATCCGGTCGAAGGGGAATGCCCGGAGGTTGGCCAGCGACGAGTAGCCCGTCCCGAAATCGTCCATGGCGATGCCGACGCCGAGCGTCCGCAACTGGCGCAGCGTCGCCACCGCACGGTCGAAGTTGCGGATCAGCGCGGTCTCGGTGATCTCCAGCTCCAGCCGCGCGGCCGGCAGCCCGGTCTCGACCAGAACCGCGTGCACCTGCGCGGCGAAGGCCGGATCGTGGACCTGGACCGCCGAGACGTTCACCGCCACCCGCAGGGGCGACGCCCAGGCCGCGGCCTCGCGACAGGCGGTGCGAAGCACCCACATCCCGATCGCCGAGATCGTTCCGCGCTCCTCGGCCACCGGGATGAAGACGTCGGGCGGGACGAGCCCTCGTGTCGGATGGGTCCAGCGCAGCAGGGCCTCGAAGCCGAGCAGGGCGCCGCCCGCGGCCGCGACCTGCTTCTGGTAGACGAGGTGGAACTCGCCGCGCGCCAGGGCCTGTTCGAGGTCGCGTTCCAAGGCGTGACGCTCGCGCACGGCGATGCCCATCTGCGGCTCGAAGAAGCGGTAGGTCCCCCGGCCCTCGGCCTTGGCGCGGTAGAGCGCCGTATCGGCATGTCCCATCAGGCCCTGGCGCTCCACGGCGTCCTGCGGGCACAGGGCGATGCCGATGCTGACCCCGACGATCGCGTCGGCGGGCCCGCCCGAGGCCTGCGCCGCGAGGGCCGCGAGAATGGTCTTCGCCAGGCGCTCGGCAGCGTCCGGCCCGGTCCGTCCGGCCATGAGGATGGCGAACTCGTCGCCCCCGAGGCGTGCCAGGATCTGGTCGGGGCCGAGCAGCCCGGTGACGCGGCGGGCGACCCGATTCAGCATCGCGTCGCCGGCCGCATGGCCGAACAGGTCGTTGACCGCCTTGAACCGGTCGAGGTCGAGGCAGAGCACCGCGATCGGAACGCCGGTCTCGACCGCCGCGCCCACGGCGCGATCGAGGCGCGCGTTGAAGGCGGAGCGGTTGAGCAGGCCCGTCAGGGCATCGTGGTGGGCGAGGTACCGGATGTGCCGCTCAGCGTGCTTGCGCTGCCGGATGTCGCGGACCGCCAGGGCATGATGCGGCTTGCCCGCGAAATCGATCCGCCGAAGGATCACCTCCGCCTCGATGACCGCGCCGGCGCCGTCGCGCAGGCTCAGCTCGACCGGCTGCCCGATGACGTAGGGGAGCCGATCCCAGGTCCGGGGCTCGTCGAGGAAGGCGGTGACCGACAGGCCCGTCATCGCTTCGTGCGAGAGGCCGACGAGCCGGCTGAAGCTGATGTTGGCCGTGACGATCCGGCACCGGTCCAGGACGATCAGACCCTCGACCGCCGCGTTGGCGAGGCCGCGCATGCGCACCATCTCCGCGCGCGCGCGACGCTGCTCGCGAAGGCTGAGCGCGTAGGCCGTCGCCGTGAGGACGAACACGATGAGGCTGGCCACCGCGACGGCGCCGGCGAGCCAGCCCGGCGGCATCGCCTGGGGCGACAGGGTCGCCAGCGGGTTCTCGGTGATCGTCACCCCGGCCATGCCCACCCCGTGATGCGCGCCGATCGCCAGCGCGAGCAGGCCTGCGCTGCCGAACAGGGAGATGAGCGAACGGGCATGCACGGCGATGGAGACGGCGACGGCGGAAAGGAACTCACCGATCAGGATCGACGCGAACACGAAGGCCGGATCCCAGCGCAGACGTCCCGTGACCTCGAAGGCCGCCATGCCGGTGTAGTGCATCGCGGCGATGCCGAAGCCGACCACGACCCCCCCGAGCCAGGACGCCCGCGGCGTCTCGGACAGGGCGATCCGCAGGCCCAGGCCGGTGAGGCCGATCGCGAAGACCAGCGAGAGGACGGTCAACCCGGAATCGTAGGCGCTCGGGATGCTCGGCTCGAACGCCAGCATCGCGATGAAGTGGGTCGCGAAGATGCCCGACCCGCTGGAGATCGCCGCGACCACGAGCCAGGTCGATCGCGCGCGACCGCTGGCGGTGCCGGCGTGGCGGAGAAGCCGGATCGCGGTCAGCGCCGCGATCGCGCAGATCACGCCCGCCAGGACGACGAGGCGGAGGTCGTGCCGGGCCGTGAAGCAACCGAGGACGGTCAACATGCGCGCAAGTCCGAAATCGCCTCGGCCGAGCCCCAGGCGGCGCGGTCCGATCCTCCGGCCTCTCCCGAACGGATGGAGCCTGTGAGACGACGCTGCGTGGTGCGACCTTGGGGCGGTTCGAGTAGCAGGTTGCGATAATTTTCTTAAAGATGTCTTGCCGCTCAGATTTCGTGCGTGAGGCGCAAGTCGAAGACGTTGACCGCGGTTTCCGCGTACGGCGTTCCACATCCTGTCATCTGGAGTGTGAGGTACGAGTACCCATCAAGCGAACTCAGAAGTTGTAATTCAACTTCTGAGAAGCGCAACCCTACACGGCCGCCGTGCGAAAGCCCGCGAAGATGTCGCGGCGATCCGGCCCGAAGAAGTTGCGGTAGGCGTTGTCGACCATCCGCCCGCGGGTGATCCAGGCACCGCCGCGCAGCACCTTCCGCGTGCCGAAGGCGGGCTCGGAATACTCGCGGTAGGCATCGGGCGAGAAACCCGGATAGGGCAGGAAGTCGCTCGCAGTCCATTCCCAGACGTTGCCGATCATCTGGCGGCAGCCCCAGGCGCTGTCGCCCGCGTCGTGGGCGGCCACGTCGACGCAGCCGAGGCGGCCGCCGTCGAGGTTGGCGCGGGTCGCATCCGGTGCCGCCTCGCCCCAGGGATAGCGGCGTTTCACCTGCCCCATCGCCCCGCCCGGGGTCGGCGCGGTGGAGGCCGCGACCTCCCATTCGGCCTCGGTCGGCAGGCGGCGGCCGGCGAAGGCGCAGTAGGCGGCGGCCTCGTACCAGCCGACATGGACCACTGGCTGGTGCGGGGCGAGGTCGGAGACGCCGTCGAAACGCCGGACCCGCCAGCCCGCCCCGTCCGGCTGCCAATGCGCGGGGTGCTCCGCCCCGCTCCGGCAGCGCCAGCGCCATCCCTCCGCGTCCCAGAACGACGGCTCGCGATAGCCGCCGGCGGCGACGAAGGCGGCGAACTCCGCGTTGGTCACCGGCGCCCGCGCGATGCGGAACGGCGCGACCTCGACCGGGTGCGCCCACTTCTCGTTGTCGAACACGAACGCCTCGCCCCGCTCGGCACCGAGCCGGAAGGTGCCGCCGGGGATCGCCGCGTCGCCCGGCCACGGCCCCTCCGCGACCGGGGCGAGACCGGCCGAGGCGGCGAAGGACGGCGCCGGGTATCCGAGCGTCTGGCGCGAATAGGTGAAGGCCTCGCCGTGCATGTCCTCGTGGTAGGTGGTCAGCCGGTAGCGGTAGGCTTCCTCGGCGGTCGGCGAGCCGTCGAGGCGCCGGACCAGCGCGTCGTGGACGCGGCCCATGTATCCGAGCGTGACGTCGAGCGGCGGCAGCGCGCGCACCCAGCGGTCGTCGTGGGCGAGCACCGCGGAATTGTAGACCGCGTCGGCATCCGCGATCGCGGGTTCCGCCCCGTCGAGGGCGCGCAGGATGAAGTGCTCGTGGAACCAGGCGAGGTGCCCGATCTCCCACAGCAGCGGGTTGACGATGTCGAGCCGCGGCCCGATCAGCCGCTCGGCATCGAGCCCGGCCACCAGCTCGAGGGTCCGGGCGCGGCTGTCCTCCAGCATCGCGATGAGTTGTGTGGCGTCGGTCATGGCACCCATCCGATAAGCGATCGACCCATGGACATCATCCTGATCACGCCGGCGCCGAAACGTTCGCGGGCCGGCAACCGCACGACGGCCCTGCGCTGGGCCGGCATCCTGCGCCGGCTCGGCCACCGCGTCGTCGTGGCGACCGCCTACGCCGACGCGCCCTACGACCTGATGATCGCGCTGCACGCCTGGAAGAGCGCCCCGGCGATCGCGCGATACCGGCGCTTATACCCGGAGCGCCCCCTCGTCGTCGCGCTGACCGGGACCGACATCAATCACGATCTCGCCGCCGATCCCGGCACCACCCTGCGTTCGCTCGATCTCGCCGACGTGCTCGTCGGCCTGCACGACCTCGTCGCCGACGCGATCCCGGAAGCCTACCGCGACAAGCTCGCGGTGATCGTGCAGTCGGTGCCGGCGAGCGAGGAGCGCCTGCCGCCCACGACGCGCACCTTCGAGATCCTCGTCGTCGGCCACCTGCGCGCCGAGAAGGACCCGTTGCGCGCCGCGCTCGCCGCCCGCGCCCTGCCGCCCGCCTCCCGCATCCGCGTCGTCCATCTCGGCGGCGCGCCCGACCCGGCGTGGGCGGATCGCGCACGGGCCGAGATGCAAACCAACCCGCGCTACGATTGGCGCGGCGAGGTCTCCGGCGCGCGGGTGCGGCGGTTCCTGCGGCGCGCGCGGCTGATGGTGCTGAGCTCGCTGAACGAGGGGGGCGCCAACGTGATCTCCGAGGCGATCGCGGCCGGGCTGCCGATCCTGGCCTCCGAGATCCCGGGCAATGTCGGCCTGCTCGGCACCGATCACCCGGGCTACTTCCCGGCCGGAGACCAGGCTGCACTCGCGCGCCTGATGCTGTGCGCGGAACAGGACCCGGCCTTCCTCGAGCGCCTGCGCGCGCACGGTGCGGCGCGTGCGGCGGCGTTCGACCCGGCGCACGAGCGGGAGGCCTGGGCCGTCCTCGTCGCGCGCGCGGCCGGCGCGGCGAGAGCGCGTGCCGCGGCCGGGATTGACGCGGCCCGCTCCGCACCGGCACTCCTTCTGCCATGACCGCAGCCCCCACGTTGCCGCTCGCGAACCGGCGCATCCTCCTCGTCATCGGCGGGGGCATCGCGGCCTACAAGGCGCTCGACCTGATCCGCCGCCTGCGCGAGCGCGGCGCCACCGTCCGACCGCTGCTGACCAAGGGCGCGCAGGAATTCGTCACCCCGCTCGCGGCCGCAGCGCTCGCCGGCCAGCCCGCCCATACCGACCTGTTCGACCGGGCCGACGAGGCGGAGATCGGCCATATCAAGCTGGCCCGGGACGCCGACGCGGTGGTGGTGGCGCCGGCCACCGCCAACCTGATGGCGCGGATGGCCACCGGCCACGCCCCCGACCTCGCCTCCACGGTGCTGCTCGCCACCACCCTGCCGATCCTGATCGCGCCGGCGATGAACGTGGCGATGTGGGCGCATCCCGCAACGCGGCGCAACCTCACGACGCTGCTCGCCGACGGCGTCCGGGTCGTCGGCCCCAATGCCGGCCCGATGGCCGAGCCCGAGACAGGGCCGGGCCGCATGGCCGAGCCGGCCGAGATCGCCGACGCCGCGGCCGCGATGCTCGGGGAGGCCGAGGCGAAGCCCGCCGGGTTCGGCTTCCTCGCGGGTCGCGCCAAGGCCGCCGGGCCGCTCGGCGGCCACCGCGTGCTCGTCACCTCCGGGCCGACCCATGAGCCGATCGACCCGGTGCGGTTCATCGCCAACCGCTCGTCGGGGCGCCAGGGCCACGCCATCGCCGCCGCCGCCGCCGCCGCCGGCGCGACGGTCACGCTGGTCTCCGGGCCGGTGGCGATCCCCGATCCCGAGGGCGTCGCCGTGGTGCGGGTCGAGACCGCGCGCGAGATGCTGGCGGCGGTCGAGGCGGCGCTTCCCGCCAGCATCGCGGTGTTCACGGCCGCGGTCGCCGACTGGCGGCCCGCCACCGAGACCGGCTCCAAGATCAAGAAGGCCGGCGCGGCGCCCGCCCCGCTGACGCTGGTCGAGAACCCCGACATCCTCGCCACCATCGCCGGACGGACGGAGAACCGCCCCGCCCTCGTCGTCGGCTTCGCCGCCGAGACCGACACGGTGATCGCGCACGCCCAGGCGAAGATCGCCCGAAAGGGCTGCGACCTGATCGTCGCCAACGACGTCTCGGCTGCGGGCGGCGTGATGGGCGGCGCGACCAACACGGTCCACCTGATCGCGCGCGACGGGTCGGTCGAGACCTGGCCGACGCTCGACAAGGACGAGGTCGCGCGCCGGCTGGTGGCACGGTTTTCGGAGTTGCTTCGGGGTTAGGGCCGGTTCGGGTGCCCTACCCTGCCGCCGCCTGCTGCGCCGCCGCGAGGCGCGCGTCGTCGGCGGCGATCGCCTGGTAGGCCGGACGCGCCCGGAAGCGCGCGAGGTAGGCCATGATCGCCGGCTCCTCGGGGACGAGCTTGAACGCGGTGGTCCAGCCGAGCGCCGAGCCCCACAGGACGTCGGCGGCGGAGAAGCGCTCGCCGAGGATCCAGGGGCCGGGCGTCAGCATCGCGAGCACCTGGGCCAGCACCGTGTCGTAATCGCCGTAGGCCGACATCATCCGGGGCGGCGGCGCGCGCTCCATCGCCCGGTCGATCACGGCCGGCTCGAAGCACGAGCCGTAGAACACCATCCAGCGCAGGTAGGCGCCGCGGGCCGGATCGGTCGTGCCGGGCGCGAGGCCGGCCTCGGGAAACAGGTCCGCGAGGTAGAGGTAGCAGGCGGCCTGCTCGGCCACCGTCGCGCCGCCGTGGCGGATCGCCGGGACCTTGCCCATCGGGTTGACGGCGAGGTGCGCGCTGCCCTGCTGCTCGCCGGCCTTGAGGTTGATGACGTGCAGCTCGTGCGGCGCGTTAAGTTCCTCGAGCAGCACCCGCACGCCCGTCGAGCGGGTGTTCGGGGCGTGGTGCAGGACGAGTCCGTCGGTCGTGGTCGGCATCGTCGTCTCCGGGGCCTGAACGCTTCGGGCGCACGCTCTGCCGGAGGCCGGCTCCGGTCAAGCCGGCCGTTCGGACCGGATCGGCTCAGACCCGGTACTTGCCGTTGCGCTTGATCAGCACCTGCGTCCCCACCGGCACGCGCTCGTAGAGGTCGACGATGTCCTCGTTGAGCATGCGGACGCAGCCCGACGACATCTGCTCGCCGATGCTCCAGGGCTCGTTGGTGCCGTGGATGCGGAACAGGATGTCGCGGTTGCCCTGGTAGAGGTAGAGCGCGCGGGCGCCGAGCGGGTTGTCGACGCCGCCCTTGCGCTGGCGGTCGATCTCCGGATGGAGGGCGACCATGGTCGTGGTCGGGCTCCAGTCCGGCCAGACGCCCTTGCGGCCGACCCGGGCCTCGCCCTTCCACGAGAAGCCGAGCTTGCCCACGCCGACGCCGTACTGCATCGCCGTTCCGTCGGCCTGGACGAGGGCGAGCTGGCGCTTGTCGATGTCAACGACGATGGTGCCCGGCCGCTCGGGGCCGGAATAGCTCACGACCTGCCGGCGGTACTTCGGATCGAGGCGGTTGGTGTCGACCAGCGGCACGTCGAACGGCTTGTCGGGCATCGAGCCGACATACCACGCCGCCTCCTCGTCGTTGGCGGCGAGGTTCACGGGCCCGCGCTGGTTGCAGGCTGCGAGCGGCGCGATGAGGACCGCAGCGAGGAGGATCCGGCGGAGGGGCATGGGGCCTCACGAGGCGAAGAAGCGTTCGGATCATGCCTACCGCCTCGCCGCCCCCCACGATGTGACTTTTGCGTCTCAGGTTGGATGAAGCGCCCGGCACGATTGCCCGGATTTCGCCTCGTTCGGCCGTGGCTTGCGCCCTAACTCTCTCGGATCGGTTCCGAGACGAGGCGCATCATGGCCGACACGCTCACCCTTCCCGAGATGCAAGGCGCATTGCCGGAGACGCCGCTGCGCCCGGCGATCCATCTCGACCATTGCGTGATCCACGTCAGCGACTGGACGCGCGCGAACGCCTTCTACGGAGATGTCGTCGGTGCCGAGATCGTCCCGGCCGGCGCGGGCTTCGCGTACCGGCTCGGCGGGGTGCAGCTGAACTGCCACGGCCCCGGGCTGTCCCCGGAGCCGCTCGCCGAGAAGCCGGTGATGCCGGGCGGCAGCGACCTGTGCTTCCGCTGGTCCGGCACGATCGAGGAGGCGATGGCGCACCTGGCCGCCCACGGCGTCCCCGTCGAGCTCGGCCCGGTGGAGCGCCACGGCGCGGCCGGGCCCGGGACCAGCATCTACTTCCGCGATCCGGACGGGTCGCTGATGGAGTTCATCACCTACCCGGCGCCGTGACGCCCGATCGCGCGATCTCAGGCGCGGCTCTGCGCGAGCGCCTGGTTCGTCTGCTCGAGGCGCAGGGCCAGCTCGCGCATCAGCGCGATGCTGATCTGCGGAAACTGCGCCAGCAGCTCGAGGAACACGCCGCGGTCGATGCGAAGGGCGGTGGCCGCCGTCTCGGCCGTGACGGTGGCCGAGCGCGGCTGGTCGGCCAGGATGCCCATCTCGCCGACCAGGGCGTTGGCCCCCAGCAGGGCGAGACGCACCGGCCCCGCGGCCCCGTCGATGGTCACGGCGGCGCTGCCCTCCAGGATGAGGTAGGCGGCATCCGCGACGTCGCCGCGGGTGAAGAATTGCTGGCCCGCCTCGAAATGCACCCGCTCGCTGGTGAAGGCGAGCAGCTTCAGCCGCGACGGCTCGACCTCGCGGAACAGCGGCACCTGCCGAAGGGAGGTAACCTCCGTATCGAGGGTCATGGGTGGAACTCCGCACCGCGCCGGATCTCGTGATGGCGCCGGCCGCCTCATCCATGCGGCTTGCGGCGATCTTGTCCAGCCCTCCCGTCCCGGCGGCACGCTGCGACGGCGTGCCCCGGATGCCCCGTCGAACGCGATCGGGCATGCAGGCCCCCACCGGAGGTGCCATGCGCCGCGCCCGCCATCCTCGCCTCGCCGCGCTCCTCGTCGGGATCGCGTTCGCCGCCACGCCGGCCGCCGCCCGCCTGAACCGGACCGAGCTCGCGCGCGTCGCGGTCGTGCCGCCTCCGGGCGCCCGTGTTCCCCTCGATCTGGCCTGGAACGATGCCGCGGGCGACCGGCCGACCACGCTGGGCGAGGCGCTCGGCGGCCGGCCGACCCTGCTGCTGCCGGTGGACTACACCTGCGGCAACGTCTGCGACCCGATGCTGTCGATGTCCGGGGCGGCCTTGGCCGCAACCGGCCTCGTCGCCGGCCGCGACGTCAGCCTCGTCCTCGTCGGGATCGACCCGCGCGACGACGCGGCCGCGGCGCGGCACATGCTCGACACCGAGCTCGGGAACCCGGGGCTTTCGGCGCAGGCGGCCGCGCTGGTGGGCGACGCCGCCGCCGTCGATCGGCTGACGCAGGCGCTCGGCTACCGTTTCGTCTACGACGCCGGCACCGACAGCTTCGCCCACCCCGCCGCCGCGATCCTGCTCACCGGCGACGGCCGCGTCGCCCGCGTCCTGTCGCCGCTGGCGCTGAACGGCAGCGACCTGCGGCTCGCCCTCGTCGAGGCCGGCGAGGGCCGGACCGGCAGCCTCGCCGACCGCCTCGTCCTGCTCTGCTACGGGTACGATGCCGCGACCGGCGTCTACACGCCGATGATCCGCCGCGTCCTCAGTTTCGCCGCCGCCGGGACGATCCTCGCGATGGCGATCGGGATCGTCCTGCTCAGCCGCCGGCCGCGGCAGGTCTGAGGCCGCTCAGCGCTTCGTCGCCAAGCCGGATTTCTCGGCGCTCGGCGGCTCGCGGCCGGCGCTGGCGTTCGGTTGGGGCGAATCGATCGGCTCGACCTGCGTCGTCGGCGTCGCGCTGCCCTCGTCCGCGGGCATCGGCGGAAGCGCCCGCGTGTTCGGCTTCGGCGCGGCCTCCGGCGAAACCTTGGCCGCACCGGAGACCATCTCGCGATTCGTCATGCTCGAAAAAACCTCGTTCGAGGCAGGCGCTGAATTGTCGTTTGCCCCACCGCTGTCTTCCAACGCCAGCGCACCGACGTGGTTGCGGCTAAGCTTGTCGCGGAAGCGTGAGAGGAACCTTCGGATACTGGCGAAGGTTGTGAAAGGGTGAAGAGAAGCCTGAGGAGGAGCTGATGGCATCCGGTAATTCAACCTCGAAGCGAGGTTTTGCGTCGATGGATCTCGAGCGCCAGCGCGAGATCGCCAGCAAGGGTGGCCGCAGCGTGCCGGCTGAGAAGCGTTCGTTCTCGCAGGACCGCGAACTGGCCTCGACGGCCGGCCGCAAGGGCGGTCAGGCCACCGGTACGGGCCGCGACGGCGCCGAGTGATCGACCGCCCTTCGAGACGCGCGGCGTCTGCCCTTCGCCGGGCAGGCGCCTTTTTTATGTCCGCTTCCATGCCGCAAAACGCGAAGGCCCGCTCCAGAGCATGGAGCGGGCCTTCGCGTCGTGCACCGTAAGCCGGTAGGTTGATCGGTGTCGCCTCAGGAGATGCAGCGGCCGGGGATCATGCGGCGGGCTTCGGGGCCGACCAGCGAGCTGAGCGCCGCTTCGCAGCCCTCGCGCATCATCCGACGCGGCTTGAGCGGCGGCTTGGTTCCCATCTCCTGCGCCGTGTCCGACGCGGCCGGGACGGCGCGGTTCGGCTCGGATTGCAGGCTCGCCACCCGGCTCGGCCGGATCGCGATCGAGACCGGGCGCATGCCCGGCAGGGGGCGTGCTTCGAATGCGGCCGGACCGGGGGCGGCGACCGTGGTCGTGGGGACCCATTGGTCCGCGCTCGCCTGGACCATCGGGTGGACGAGCAACGTCAGGATGGCGGCCGGTGCGCTCACGCCGAGAAGGAAGCCTGACCGAAGCATCGTCGTGGTCTCCGAATGGGAGCTTGACAGGATGAACGGAAAACGCGTCTTCCATGATCCGGTTCCGTCACGGCCTCGCTTTTGACGAAATCAGTATTCGGCAACAGTTTCTCGCGGTGGTGCCTGGCACGAGGAACCTTGTCCACAGCGACCCGGAGTGGCGCGGACGCCACAGGCGTCGAAAAACGGTTCGCGCCCGGAACCTGGTTCGCGCACGCCCGTTGATCGAGCACCCGGCCACCTGGTCCTCCCCGCATTCCCCTTGTGCATCGGCCGGAACCTCATCCACGGGTCGGAGATTTCTCCGGCCCGTTTTTTTATGCCTGGACCGATGTCCTTGGCGGGCAACAAAAAACCCCGGCTCGTCGCCGGGGTTTTTTCGTTCTGCGGATTGGTACGGAGGCGGTTGTGGACCGCCTCCCGGTCAGGCCGACTTGGCTTCACGCCGGCGTGCCGTCTGCTGGAAGAACAGCGCCTGGCTGATGACGGCGGAGACGTTGGCGGGCTGGAACGGCTTGGCGATGAGGAAGGCCGGCTCCGGGCGCTCGCCCGTGAGGAATCGCTCCGGGTAGGCGGTGATGAAGATCACCGGGACCTCGAAGGTCTTCAGCAGGTCGTTGACGGCATCGAGGCCGGACGAACCGTCCGCGAGCTGGATGTCGGCGAGGATCAGGCCCGGGCGCTTGCTTTCGGAGGCGATCTTGACGGCCTCGGTGCGCGTGCGGGCGACGCCGATGACGTTGTGGCCCAGGCCCTCGACCAGCGCTTCGAGGTCCATCGCGATCAGCGGCTCGTCCTCGATGATGAGGATGTCGGTGGCCATGTCCGCGGCGAGCTCGCGTCCCGCCTCGTCGACCAGGTCGCGCACCTGGCTGACGTCGACGTCGAGGATGATCGCCGCGTCCTCCTCCGAGAAGCCTTCGAGGCAGGAGAGCAGGAAGGCCTGGCGCGGCAGCGGCGTGATCTGGCCGAGCCGCACCTCGGCGGGGAGATCGTGCTGCACCTGTTCGCTGCGGCCGTTCACCGAGAGCGAATTCCAGATGCGGGTGAACACCCGGAACAGGTCGGCCTTCACGTTCGTGCTGCGGCCGAGCGTATCCGGCTCGTTGACCAGCGTCTCCAGAGTTGCCGCGACGTAGGCGTCGCCCGCCACCTGGCTGCCCGTCAACGCGCGCGCGTAGCGCCGCAGGTACGGCAGGTGCTGCACCACGAGTTGCG
Organism: Methylobacterium sp. J-059; assembly: GCF_022829485.1. Classification (NCBI taxonomy): domain Bacteria; kingdom Pseudomonadati; phylum Pseudomonadota; class Alphaproteobacteria; order Hyphomicrobiales; family Methylobacteriaceae; genus Methylobacterium; species Methylobacterium sp. J-059. Next base: position 10,931 of record NZ_JAKSYA010000035.1, on the reverse strand, counting down.
ATGTCGACATACGATCCCCTGTGCCTTGTCGGCCTGCTATTCAACCTGCCGCCCCAACGCGGGGCATCCGACTCCGTTCCGGCAGGGCGCGGAACCGCTTCTGGCCGGAGGCGTTGCTGGTGCAGCCATGGCGTATGTCGCGCGGCAAGACAATGCGCGTGTGCCTCATGCACAGATGCCGCGAACGGCACCGGGGGACGTGAGGATGACCGACGCTGCGAAGGCGGGGAGGCCGATCGGCAATGCTGGCCTGAGGCCCGTCGGGGAATCGGGGCCCGCGGGCTCGAGAGCCGGGAAGGGCGAGCATGGATCGTCGCGCCTCAGCGACCAGGCCCAGGCGCGCATCGGCCACAACCTCCGCTGCCTCTACGACGGTCTCGTCCAGCAACCCGTCCCGGATCGATTTCGCGAGCTCATCGAGCGTCTCGATGCGAAGGAGCCGAAGTCGCCCTGAGGCGCTCCGGCTCCATCTTCTGCAGTTCCTGTGGCGCGGGAAGCGCCCGCAGGACGCGAGCTCGGCGTCAGAGCGTGGGCGAGCGGCCGCGCATCAGGCCGATCACGGCCGAGATGGCGAACAGCACGATCGCGACGAAGAACACCAGCTTGGCGGCTTCCATCGCCGTGCCGGCGATGCCACCGAAGCCGAGCAGAGCGGCCACGAGGGCCACGACGAGGAACGTAACGGCCCAACCGAGCATCTGCGTTATCCTTGACAACATGGACGCGGGCTTGGCCGCGACCTTCTGACATCCCAAACGTCAAGTCGTTGTTTCGGTTCCGCCGCTTCGAATGCCTGCACACACGAAAAATCGAGCGTCGCGGATCCGGTGCCGATCGATCGCCGAAATCGTCGCCCGCCCCCTCGCGCCGGTGCGCATGTCACGCCATATTGCTCTTCGTTGGACACGAGGCCGCAGCCGGAACGGAGCCGTTCCGAACGGCGTTCCTGAGTCCAGGTCCGAAACCAGAGAACAGCGATGAGAAAAGCGTCCGCCCTCGTCCAGCGCCTCACCGATATCGTCAGCTCCGCCGCGGGTGCCGCGGCACGCGGCGTCGAGGAGGTCCTGGGTGCGCTGGCCCCGAGGCCCGAGCCGCGCCTGGTTCCGATCCGGGTCCGGCCGAACGGTCCCGCTCATCGGCATTGATCGCCGCCGGAGTCGATCCGTCGCTGAGCAAGCCGCCCTCCGGGGCGGCTTTTTTCATGCGCCGTCCACCGGAATCCCGCGGCGGAGGCTCGAACGCGCCGCGCACCGCCCACCGGGCAAAGCCGACGAGCATGGCCTCGCGACAGGTCCGCCAAGTCGAGCCGCCTGCTGGTGTCCTCATAATAGGCCGCTCGAGGGGCCAATACCTGTGCCTGATCGCTGCGATGTTATGATCGTGTCGGTTGTCTTCCGCACTTGCCGCCCCGCTTAACGAACCTTTAAGTCGGCCTCGCTCGCCCAGGCCACCGCCGGGCCGGCATGCCGCATGGGCGGGGACCTGACGAGACATGGCGTTCTGGGCGCGCTGGCAGAGGTTTTACGGCTCCGGGGGAACGCGGCGGCAGATGATCGGGACCGCCGCGGCGGGGCTGATCCTCGGGCTCGGCAGCGTCACGATCGGATCGAGCCTCGTCCAGGCCTCCGAGCGCGGCGGCCTGCTCGACTTCTTCCAGGAACTCTTCGCGCCCGCCCGGCCGCAGCCCGCGCCGTTGGCGCACCGCCCCGGCCGCTACGCCAACTTGCCCGACGGCCGCCGCCTCGGCTATTCGCGCCCGGTCTACCATACCCCGCGTCCCGTGGCCGACCTCCCGCTCGGCCGGTCGCGTCGCAAGCGGGCCCGCGCGGAGCGCGTGACGCGGGTCGCCGTCGCCTCGGCCGGGCGTCGCACGGTCTGCGTGCGGATGTGCGACGGCTATCTCTTCCCCCTCGGCAATCTCGGGGCACGGGCCGACATGCCGGTGCACGAGGCGGCCTGCGCCGCCGCCTGCCCGGGGGCGCCGACGAACGTCTACACCCTCGGCGCCCGCGAGACCGAGCTCGACCGCGCGATCAGCCCGCAGGGCCTGCCCTACCGGGCCTCGGCTCTGGCCAACATCTACCGCCAGCGGCGCGTCGAGAACTGTTCCTGCCAGGCCGCGCCCGGCACCCCGCCCCTGCCGCTCGCCGGCGATCTCACCCTGCGCAAGGGCGACGTCGTCGCCACCCGCGACAGCGCCGACGTGGTGACGCGAAACCGGTCGGGCTCTGTCGCCCTGGTCGACTTCCGGCAGGCCGCGATCACGCGGGGCCAGAGCCGGCGGATCGAGGCGAAGGTTGGCGCGATCCGCCGCGACGCCGAGGCGCACGCCTTCCGCCGGACGCTGCGCACGGCCGAGCGGGCGAGCCTCGTCCAGGTCGCCTCGGTCGGCGACGGCTTCCGCATCCCCGAGCGCGCCGCGATCAACCATAACCCGATCCGCGTGGTCACGCCCTCCCCGTTCCGTTGACGTCCTCGCGCTTCGGATTGTCCGCCGCCGCGCGTTCGCGTAGCTCCGGGCCGACCGCGCCGGTCGGGATCGAAAGGAGCCTCGGATGGCGGACATGGATGCCGGTACCGATGCGCCCGACTTCGACACGGTGATGCCCGCGAGCGGCCGCCTGGAAACGTTGAGCCCCCTCGTCCGCCGCCGGGTCGCGCCGAACGGCGGCCCGTTCACCGCGAGCGGGACCTGCACCTACGTCGTCGGGCACGGACGCGTCGCGGTGATCGATCCGGGGCCGTCCGATGCCGACCACGTCGAGGCTCTGCTCGCCGATCTCGGCCAAGAGTCGGTGGCGGCGATCGTCGTCACCCACACCCATCGCGACCACTCCCCGGGCGCCCGCCTGCTGCAGGCACGCACCGGCGCGCCGATCGCCGGCTGCCTGCCGCATCGGGCCGCCCGCGCGCTCGGCGCCGGCGAGATCGGCCATCTCGATGCCGCCGCCGACCGCGACCACGTCCCCGACCGGCCGATGCACGAGGGCGATGCGCTCTCCGGCGAAGGCTGGACCCTCGTCGCGGTCGAGACGCCCGGCCACACCATGAACCACCTCGCCTTCGCCCTGCCAGAGGAGGCGGCCTTGTTCTCCGGCGATCACGTCATGGCATGGTCGACCAGCATCGTCGCGCCGCCGGACGGTTCGATGCGCGCCTACATGGATTCGCTCGACAAGCTCAGGGGCCGCGACGAGACCATCTACTGGCCGGGCCATGGCGGCCCGGTGCGCGATCCCCGGCGCTTCGTGCGCGGGTTGGCCAACCACCGCCGCCACCGCGAGGCCTCGATCCGCGCGCGCATCGCCGCCGGCGACGACACCATCCCGGCGATCGTCGCGGCCACGTACCAGAACCTCGATCCGCGCCTGCGCGGCGCGGCGGCGCTGTCGGTGTTCGCCCACCTCGAGGATCTCGTCGCGCGCGGGCTGGTGGCGACGCAGGGCGCGCCGCGCCTCGACGGGATCTTCGCACCGGGCCCCTCGCCGGCCGGCTGAGGCGCGAGACCGCCCGCCGCGCGCGGCCGCCCGACGCTACTTCACGGCGAGCGCGAGGTTCGCGACCTCGTCGAGATAGGCCCGGATGCGGTCGGCGTTGACGCCGAAATCGCGCGTGCCCAGCCGCGAGGCGGAGCGGACGTCGATGCGGGCGCCGTCGGCACGCGGCCGGACGCGGATGGTGACGTCGTCGGGCAGGTTGAGGATGAGGCTGCGCGAGACCGCCTCGATCCGGCCGTTGCCGGTCCGCCCGCCGGGGCGGATCGCCTCGACGATCTGCCACTTGCGGTTCACCGCCGCCTTGCGCGCCAGCTCGAATGCCTCGTCGGCGTCGATGTCGAGGGTCAGCGGCGCGATCTGCGGATAGGCGGCGCGCTGCCGTTCGCGGGTCGGGAGGTCGGGATCGGCGGGGTAGCGCCCGTTCCGGGCGGCGAACGCGGCGCGCGAGCGCGAGAAGGCCGGAGGGTTGTCGATGTCGGTGGTCACGTCGGTCAGCGCCGGCAGCCGGAAGCCCCGCAGCGCCGCGTAGGCCGGGTAGGCGAGCACCAGCATCGCGAGAACCAGCCCGCCGAGCGCCGCACCGAGGCCGCGGGCGCCTTCCCGCCAGACCCGGACGAAGGCGAACCCGGCGAGCGCGACGGCCAGCACCGCGACGCCGAGGCCCGCGGCCAGCGTCGCCAGCGCCGGCCCGGCCTCCGCACGGGGATCGCGGACCAGCACGATCGCGATGCCGGACACGATGAGCGAGAACAGGGCGGCCCACCGGGCCAGGGGGCCGGCGCGGGTGACGGGTTCCTCGACGAGAAGGCGGCGCATGGCTGGTGTCTGGCTTCGGGGTCGCGAACGCTATACCGGCCGGCGCGTGGCCGCGCCACTCGCCGGGATCGCCCGGTCTGCTATAGCTTGGCCCCGTGATGCCGCGTACCCGCCCCGTCCCCGATCCGGATCCTGCCGACGCCGCGGTCGATCCCCTGCGCGTCTGGTTCCGCTTCATCCGCCTCAACCGGCGGGTCACGGCGGCGATGAGCGGGACGCTGCGCGGCATCGGCCTGTCGATCCCACAATTCGACGTGCTCTCGACGCTGACCGAGCGCGAGGGCCTGACCCAGCAGGACCTGGCGGCGCGCCTCTACGTCACGAAGGGCAACGTCTCCGGGCTGATCGACCGCCTGGTCGAGGCCGGGCTGGTCGAGCGCCGCCCGATCCCCGGCGACCGGCGCTCGCACGCGCTCCACCTCACGCCGGCCGGTGCCGACCTCGCCGCGCAGGGGCTCGCGGCGCAGGCGGCCTATGTCGGGCGGACGCTTGGGCGCCTCGGCGCCGACGACCTCGCCGCGTTCGAGGGCCTCGTGCTGCGCTGGCGGGAGCTGGCCCGGTCCGAAGCCGAGAGGCCGGATCGTCCCACGGCCGATTGATCGTCGCGGGATGGCGGATCCGAGCTTCGCCCGAACCCCGGATCAGGGGGCGTAGGCGCGCGCCGAGCCAGGAATCACGACCGAGGTCGGCACGTGCAGGGGCAGGGACGACGGCGCGTCCTCGCGTTGGTCCGGATCGGCGCCCTTCTGGCCGGTGCGGACGCGGATCCCGGCCCACGGGCCGTCGATGTCGAAGGCGAGGCTTGCACGGGCGTTGTCGCCCCCGGCCTTCGGGCCGAGTTCCGCCCGGGCCCGGACGCTGCGCGCCGGCAGCGAGACTTGGCCGCGCAGGATGCCCGTGAGGTTGGCGGCCTTGAGGGTGCCCTCGCCGATCTCGCCGACCCCGTCGGCGAACTTCAACGTGATCGCGGCCCGCTCGAACGGGGTGCGGCCGTTGCGGCGGGCGAGCGCGCCGGGCGCGACCGCCCCGTTGCGATGCAGGACGTCGGCGAGGTCGATCCCGGCGAGCACGCCGCCGTCGATGGCGAAGGCGGCCCGTCCGGCGACGTGCGCGGTGAGGTCCGCCGCATCGCGCCCGGTGCTCTCCAGGGCGAACTGCCCTTGCGTGCCGCCGTGAACCCAGCGCGACTCGCCGAGGTCGAGCAGGAGGGCGCCGAGGTCGAGCCGGTCGAAGGCGCCCTGCGCCTTGACCTCGGTCTCGGCCCCGTCCGCGCCGGTCGCCGACAGGGCGACCCGGCCCTTCAGGGTCGCGCCCTGGAGCTCGGCGCGGTTGAGGGCGACCTCGACCGCCCCGGGCCGCACCAGCACGCTCGCCGCGAGATCGTTCAGGAGGACCGGCCCGATCCGGCTCTCGGCCGCCGAGATGCGCAGGTCGAGGTCTCCGCCCGTGAGCGGGCCCAGGGCGATCGCCTGAGCGCCCTGGAGGGCGCCGTCGACCGTCGATCCGCCGAAGATCTGCATCAGGCCGCCGAGCAGGGGCGCCAGGTTCAGGCTGTCGCTGGCGAGCGTGGCCTGGACCGCGGTGCGGGCCTCGCCGAGGCTCACGGACCCCGCGCCCTCGAGCACGTCGTCGCCGAAGGTGGCGCGCAGGCTGGAGAACGCCATCGTGCGGCCGGCGGCCTCGAAGCGTCCGTCGAGGGCCAGCGTCCGGATGAAGGGGGCCAAGGCCACGTCGCTGCCGATCCAGGCCATCGTCTCGGAAAGCGAACGCGTCTCGATCCGCCCCTGCCCCTGGATGGCGAGGCCTCCCGCGGTCCGGGCGCTGCCCTCGGCGGCCAGGTTCCCGGTGGGCCAGGCGGCATCGAGCCTGAACGGCGACGCGGCGCCGCTCAGCAGGTCGTTCGAGCGCAGGCCGATAAGCGCGACGCTGGTGCGCGCGCCGCGCCAGGTGAAGCTCGCCGCCGCGTCGAGGCCGGCGCTCCAGAGCGGCCAAGCGAGGGTGAGGTCGACCGCCTGCGCGCCGCCGCCGGGGCTCGCCGCGTCGAGGGTCGCGCCGGTCAGCGTGATCCGGCGCGGGTGATTCGTGCCGCCTTGGCCGAGCCGCGCGGCGGTCCGGCGCACCGGCTCGGCCCAGCGCGGATCGTCGGCGCCCTCCGGCATGTGGATCGTGGCGCCCCCCAGCGCGAGCGAGCCGAGGTCGGCCTGGCCCGAGAGCAGGGCGAGCGGGTTGAGGTCGAGATCGAGGCTGCCGCCCTCGATCAGCGCCGGGCCGCCGGCCTGCGCGGCGGTGATCCGGGTGCGGGTGAAGCTCAGGCGCGGCAGGGGCAGCAACGTCATCGTGGTCGCGCCCTCGGCGGTGAGCGCGAAGCCGAAATCGCGCAGGCCGCGGCTGACGAAGGCCGCCGCCGTCGGGGTGCCGACCGGCCAGGGCAGGGTCGCGAGGCCGGTCCCGAGGACGGCGAGCGACGCGAAGCCGACGGCGAGAAGGAGGCGGCGCGGCGACATTGCACTCCGGGCGGGCACGTCGCGGGCCGCCCGAGGGGCGGCGAGGTCGCGACGGGGGACGACGAGCGGCCCCGGATGTTTCAGGCTCACCCCGCCGTCATGCATCGGACCGTTCCGGTGATTCCCTTAAAGCGTCCGATCGGCTTTGTCTGCCCGCAGCGCCCGGCCGTCCCCGCCGCCTTCGTGCGGACGGCCGGGGCCGCGCTTCCCGACGCCGGGCGCCTTTACCGGCGCGCCGGAATCGGGGACAGCTTTCGCGGAACGAATGTCGGCGCGATCGCGCGCGGGCCGGAAGGGTTCAGTGTCCATGAAGAAGGTCTATGCGGATCCGACGTCGGCGCTCGCGGGGCTGCTCAAGAACGACATGATGGTGATGTGCGGCGGCTTCGGCCTCTGCGGCATCCCCGACGAGCTGATCGAGGCGGTGCGGGAATCGGGCGTGAAGGGGCTGACCATCGTCTCGAACAACGCCGGCATCGACGGCGTCGGCCTCGGCAAGCTGCTCGAGACCCGGCAGGTCGCGAAGATGATCTCGTCCTATGTCGGCGAGAACAAGGAGTTCGCCCGGCAGTACCTCGGCGGCGAGCTCCAGATCGAGTTCAATCCGCAGGGGACGCTGGCTGAGCGCATCCGCGCGGGCGGGGCCGGCATCCCGGCCTTCTTCACCAAGACCGGCGTCGGCACGAAGGTGGCCGAGGGCAAGGAGGTGCGCGAATTCGACGGCGAGCACTTCGTGATGGAGCGCGGGCTGTTCGCGGACCTCGCCATCGTCCACGCCCATACCGGCGACACCGAGGGCAACCTGCGCTACCGGAAGACCGCGCGGAACTTCAACCCGATGATGGCGACCGCCGCGACGATGACGGTGGCGCAGGTCGAGCACCTGGTGCAGCCCGGCGAGATCGACGCCGACGACATCCACACCCCCGGCATCTTCGTGAAGCGGATCATCCACGTTCCGGGGCGCGAGAAGCGGATCGAGCAGCGCACGGTGCGCAAGCGCGCCGAGGCCGCTCCGGCCGCGGCCGGCGGCGGCGCCGTCTGAGCCCGCGACGACTTCCGGCCGTGAGGCCGCAAGCGCGAAGCGCGTCGCCGCGGGTGCGGCGGACGGCGCGGGACGCGCCCCACAGGAACCCGGCCGGCAGGCCGCAAGCGCGAAGCGCGTCGCCGCGGGTGCGGCGGACGGCGCGGGACGCACCCCACATCAGGAGATCGAAAAATGGCCTGGACCCGCGAGCAGATGGCGGCGCGTGCCGCGCGTGAGCTGGAAGACGGCTTCTACGTGAACCTCGGGATCGGCATCCCGACGCTGGTGTCGAACTACATTCCCGAGGGCATGTCGGTGCAGCTCCAGTCGGAGAACGGCATGCTCGGCATGGGGCCGTTCCCGTTCGAGGGCGAGGAGGACGCCGACCTGATCAATGCCGGCAAGCAGACGATCACGGCTCTGCCGACGACGAGCTACTTCTCCTCGGCCGATTCCTTCGGGATGATCCGCGGCGGCCACATCAACCTGTCGATCCTGGGCGCCATGCAGGTGGCCGGAAACGGCGATCTCGCCAACTGGATGATCCCCGGCAAGATGGTGAAGGGCATGGGCGGCGCCATGGACCTCGTGGCCGGCGTCAAGCGCGTCGTCGTCGTGATGGAGCACGTGGCGAAGAACAAGGACGGCACCGAGAGCCCGAAGCTGCTCAAGGAATGCGACCTGCCGCTCACCGGCACGCACGTGGTCGACCTCGTCATCACCGACCTCGGCGTGTTCACGATCGATAAGCACGGCGACGGCGGGATGCGGCTGATCGAGCTCGCCGACGGCGTCACCGAGGAGGAGATCCGCGGCAAGACCGAGGCGGCCTACACGGCGGCGCTCGCCTGAAACCCTACGCCGCGGCTCGGCCGCCCCGCCTGGCGCCGAGCCACGTCGCGGCGCCGACCGCGAGGCCGACCGCGGCGATGAGCAGCGTCGAGGCGGCGTTGATCTCGGGGTTCACGCCGAGGCGGACCTGGCTGTAGAGCCGCATCGGCAGGGTGGTCGCGCCGGGCCCCGAGACGAAGCTCGCGACGACGAGGTCGTCGAGCGACAGGGTGAAGGCGAGCAGGAACCCGGCGGCGATGCCGGGGGCGAGCAGCGGCAGCGTCACCGTCGCGAACACCCGGAACGGCCCGGCGCCGAGGTCGGCGGCGGCCTCCTCCAGGTCGCGGTCGAGCCCGCGCAGGCGGGCGGCGACCACGACCGCGACGAAGCCGGTGCCGAGGGTGGCGTGGGCGACGACGATCGCGCCGAGGCCGCGGTCGATGCCGACCCCGACGAACAGCAGCAGCAGCGACAGGCCGGTGATCACCTCCGGCATCACCATCGGCGCGGTGACGAGCCCGGTGAACGGCGTGCGCCCGCGGAAGCGTCCGTGCCGCGCGAGCGCGAGGGCGGCCAGCGTGCCCAGCGCCGTCGCGATGACGGCCGACAGCGTCGCGACGCGGAGCGACACCCAGGCGGCCTCGAGCAACGGCCCGTCGGCGAGCAGGACGCCGTACCACCGTGTCGAGAACCCGCCCCACACCGTGACCAGGGCCGAGGCGTTGAACGAGTAGATCACCAGCACCAGGATGGGCGCGTACAGGAAGCCGAGCCCGAGGAGCAGCGCAGTGCGGGTGAGCGCGGTCGGACGATGCGCGTTCATGGTGCGCCCTCGCCGCTCGCGGCCTCGGCGGCGGCGTCGCGGAACAGCACCACCGGGCCGACGACGAGAACCAGCAGCAGGATCGCCACCGCCGAGGCGAGCGGCCAATCCCGGTTGGTGAAGAACTCGCTCCAGAGCACGCGCCCAAGCATCAGCGTCTCGGAGCCGCCGAGCAGGTCCGGGATCACGAACTCGCCGACCATGGGGATGAAGCACAGCGCCGCGCCCGCCAGCAGCCCGGGCAGGGCGAGCGGCAGCGTCACGGTCCAGAACACCCGCGTCGGCGAGGCGCCGAGGTCGGCCGCCGCCTCGCGCAACGCCGGATCGAGGCGGCTCAGCACCGCGTAGAGCGGCAGGACCATGAACGGCAGGTAGGCGTAGACGAGGCCGATCAGCACCGCGGCGGGGGTGTTCAGGATCTCCAGCGGCTGCGCGATCAGCCCGAGGCGCAGCAGCCCGAGATTGAGCAGGCCTTCGGGCTTCAGGATCGCGATCCAGGCGTAGACCCGGATCAGGAAGCTCGTCCAGAACGGTACTACGACAAGCGCGACGAGCAGCGGCTGGCGCGCCGCCGGGCTCCGGGCGATGGCGTAGGCGAGCGGCGTGGCGATGCCCGCCAGGATCGCGGTCGCCGCGAGTGCGTAGGCCAGCGACGTCAGGGCCGCGTCGCGATAGAGCGCGTCGGTGGCGAGCGTGACGTAGTTCTCGAAATTGAGCGCTCTGAGGAAGTCCGACCAATCCCCCGCGCCGCCCCGCCAGTCGAGCACCGGCAGGTACGGCGGCATCGCGGTCGCCGGCTCCGACAGGCTGATCTTCAAGGTGATGACGAACGGCACCAGGAAGAAGGCGCCGAGCCAGAGCCAGACCGGCAGGCGGAGAAGGGCTGCGAGAGCGCGCGCATGCGACGGTGCGGTCATCGCATCGACCTCTTTCCCCTTCCCGCCACCGAGGCGCCGATATTCTCACATCGCGCGAGCGGAGCCGTCCGGCCTTCCCTCCCCCCTCCGCGGGGGAGGGAAGGGGTGGCGACGGCGACGCGCGAGGCATGACGATGATCGTGCGGATCGCTCGTCCGCCCATGCCGGCAGGATCGTCGCGGCGCCGGGGGCGAAGCGAAGCGGAGCCGATTCGCTCCCGGCCGGGGCGCCCCCGCCCGGCCGGCAGAGGCAGGCACGGAGAACTCGCGGTCGGCAGCGTCGACACGCTGAATCTACCTGTGACCACGAACGGCGCCAGGAAGACCGCGATGCTCCAGGGGCGGACCCGCAGGCGTAGGAGCGCTCCGCGCCCGCGCGCATGCGACGGTGCGGCCATCGCCTGCAACGCTCGCGACATCCGACCACCGGGGCCCGCATAGTCTCACATCGCGCGAGAGGAGCTGCGCGGCCTACCCTCCCCCGCAGAGGGGGGAGGGAACGGGTGGCGACGTCGAC
>NZ_JAKSYA010000028.1:0-1234 GCF_022829485.1 Methylobacterium sp. J-059 | reverse complement strand
GTATCCGCGAGCTGGGTCCCACTCTGCTTTGCGGGCTATGATGCTCTGGACATTCAGCGGGGTGTCCCGGCTCCCGGTCTGACCGGTTCGCCATCAACTCTCATCGTCCTCGCAACTCGGAAAAGTGCTCCCCTTCCTGCTGTCAGGCGGCCGTGGCCGCTGGTGCGCGGTAGGTGCCGCCGCGGGTCATGATCGCCCAGGCGACCCGTGCGGTGCGGTTGGCCGCCGCAACGGTTACCACGCGCACTGGCTTGCGCTGGAGCAGCGCCGGCAGCCGTGGGTCGACCGACGTCGGCGCAGCCTTCGCGCGCCGGACCAGAGAGGTCATGCCGACCACGAGCAGGCGGCGCAGATAGCGGTCGCCCATGCGTGAGATCCGGCCCATGCGCTCTTTGCCGCCACTGCAGTTCTGCAGCGGTGTCAGCTCCAACGAAGCTGCGAACTGCCGACCGGAGCGGAAGCGCTCGGGCTCGCTCACTGAGGCGGCCAGCGCCGTTGCCGAGACGATGCCGACACCGGGGATCGTCGCCAGGCGCTGTGACAGGTCGCTGTCCCGATGCCAGGCCAACAACTCCCTCTCCAGCCGGGTGAGATGGATCTGTACGGCGCCGATCTGATCGGCCAGCCCGGTCACCACGCGTTGCGCCAGTGGTGGCACCTCGGCTGCGTCTCCGGCCGAGAGCCGGGCTGCCAGTTCGAGCGCGTGCCGCAGGCCCCGCGCCATCTCGATCCCGAACTCGGCGAGCAGGCCGCGGATCATGTTCACCAACTGCGTACGTTGCTTGACCAGCAGGTCGCGCGTCCTGTGCAGCGCCAGCGCTGCCTGCTGCTCGGTCGACTTCACCGGCACGAAGCGCATGCTCGGGCGCGTCACCGCCTCGCAGATGGCAGCGGCATCGTTCGCATCGGTTTTACCGCGCTTCACATACGGCTTCACGTAAGCGGGCGGCATCAGCCGAACCTCATGGCCGAGCTTCGTCAGTTCCCGGGCCCAGTGATGGGACGTTCCGCACGCCTCCATGCCGACCAGGCATCGAGGCAGCTTGGCGAAGAACGGCACGACCTGCGCCCGGCGTAGCGCCTTGCGAACGACGACGTGCCCAGCTGCATCAACGGCGTGAACCTGGAAAATGCTCTTGGCCAGATCGATGCCGACGGTGGTGATCTCCATGGGGATGGCTCCTGCATCTGCGTGGCTGCTGCTTTGACAGCAACCACATCTTGGCACCGAGAT
>NZ_JAKSYA010000027.1:0-3591 GCF_022829485.1 Methylobacterium sp. J-059 | reverse complement strand
TGGCAGGCGTGCCACTGCTTCTTCTCGTCGGTTTGGCCTTTGCGACCCCAGCAGTAGCCGGCTTGCGCCAGGCGGCCGCTCAGACGGTCGCGGAGACGGCATTGCTCTCGGGCGACGTCAGCATCTCCTGAGCCCTCACACGCCTGCGAGGCCTTACTTTCAGCCGTCAGCAACTCCGGGACGGTCGGCATCTGCTGCTGTGCGCTGGCACCTCCGGCCGTGGCGACGAGAGCGAGGGCGATCAGGACTGTGCGCATGCAAGCAGGATAGCCCCAGGGATGGGGTTGTCGAGGCGCGTTGAGGGCACCGAGGTCCGCATCATGGGTCGACGCTCGACTGATCAACACGCTGGCCTGGGAGCAGCGCAAGGGCGACGCAACCAAGAACGACGGCTTTTACGACCTTGGCAATGCGCCTGCGCAGCCCGAGGCGGCGACGTGATGCGTTCGGATGGCTTAGGGATTGACGGGATCCGCCGCCCAACGGCAGTCTCGCGTTTAGGGTGCGTCGCGAAGGCGTTGCTCTGACCCACTCGCACGGTGGTCGAAAACAGCGAGAGCCGGCGGCTTCCATCCTGGAGCGCGGCCGGTGGCTTTTGTGAATTTCAAGCACACCGCCCTAGGGAGGATAGTAGGATTTACCGATCTCGGGATATTATCGGCAACTCAACTTTTGATCTGACTTAATCGGCTGTCGAGCCTTGAAAATATCCACCAAAAAATTCTTTTACTTGCTCCCGGGATGCCTAATAGGTTTGAGTGAACCGGTGGTCGCCAGGGATCACGATGAAGATTTAGACCACTATGCAATGGTGGCGGCAGCGTCAATCTTTGCAGAGAGCAGGTGCCCAGGATTTCGCGTGAACGCGGGGCGCCTAACTACCTTAAGGATGGATAGCGCTATTTCCAGCACTGAAGAGCCGCTGATCGAAGTCAAACTCCGCAAATGGTCTAGCGAGGTTCGGCAGGCATACACTCGGAACGGCGACGAAAACTGGTGCTCTGAGATTTATGGCTTACTCGGCCCAAATGGCACAATGGCCAAAAGCGTGCTCTCAAGATAAAGGTCAGCCGTTACGACGAAGGCGAGGGCGACGAGTGGGGTTGTCGAGGCTTCCACCCCCGGAAGGTAAGCTCACTGCCTGTACGCCGGAAGCCAGCACCATTTTTGCCGATAGGTCGTTCAGCAGCCGATGCAGACGCGCGGATCCCACCTGAATTCCTTGATATGAATTTCCTGAGGGCGCCGAGCTTCTGTCGTGACGCTCAACTCTGGCAGAGCCACCGTCTCGATGCTCCTGCTGGTCACCGATCGGCCCTGAGCGGAACCATTGCTTCTACCGTCCGTGTGAAGTGTTTTATAGCGAAGCTTATGCGCGCTACTCTTCTAAACGCCAGACCGGGCAAAACCGTTCACACTGCTCAAAATACGCAGTATGCGTAGAAAACTTCACTTTCGTAAGATCCCCACCGCCTAGTTAGCGGTACTACTATTGATCAGGGGCAGCAGCCGGATCTGCGATGGGGAACTCAGGTCCTTCTGCTCTGGCTTTGATGCTATGAGCTGCCCAATTTGCCGTCGTCCGACACCCGACGCACACAGATCGCAGGACGCGCAGATCACGGCCTGCTATGGCCAAATCGAACTTCTCCATCTTGATCCGCGCCGCTCTATTCGCTGCTTCGATATTCGGGAGCGCAGCGGTGGAGACTGAAATCTCTGGCAGGCTTTCAACTGATTTAAGGGGCGGTTGTGGGTGGATAGCAGCGACCCGCTTTTGGGATATGGCTGGACTGGCGATAAATTGGACCGCGATCAGCACGACAACCGGAAGGCGCATCCTCGAAGCTCCGAGAGCTGCGGGTCACTGCGCCGCATACGATCAACGGCGCACACCCGCCGATGACCCTGCTGCCTTATGGTTAATAAAAGCTTGTTGAGGCTGCGGACTCGTTCATTGGACTACCCAAGCTGCGCACAATTTACGACATTTGTGATGGCGCCTGCACCTCGCCATTCACCTCCAAAAGGAGGATGCCTTACCGCTTCCGAGGCGACGCTTGCGCCGCATCCCTCGATAAGCGAGCCGCCCTTTACCGAGCCAGGTTGGTCTCAGCCACGTTCACCGGCGGCCCTTCGGCAGGCATGGAGATGGGTTGGCTCTGCCGGCTAGCGAAAGCCGCTCCGGCTTGCTTCCACTTTTTGCTCTGATTTTCAGACAGCGGGTGTTCCCTGAGATTGGAAGGCTGCGTCACACGGATCGATAGAAGTCCGACCCTTCCGGGCTCGCTCGGATCACCGCTTGTGATCGGCTCGGATCTAGAAGGCCATGAGCGCGACGGATGCAACAATCCCAGACGCGAAGACTATCATAAGCGCATTGTCGAAGCCGTTCGCGATAAGCACTGTGCTCGTCACGTAGGCCAAGAGGAAGCCGTCAATCCCTATGGCGAGGCGTTGCCCATTCACTCGCGATAGCCCTTCCGCTGCACGCGCTCGATCAATGCTCCACCTGCTGCTTAACGAACGAGCGGATCCCGTCCTTAGCGACCGCCTGCTCGAAAGCCTCGAAGGCGTCCTCATCGTTCGCCAAGGTACCAGTCCAGGTCGTGTGCCCGCCTTCGTGATCGACCACCTCAAGGGTCCATTCATCGTCAGTGCCGGCAAATCGGTAGATGTGAACCTGCACCATGACGCCATCGCGGGTGACGATGCCGCCGAGCGGAGAGTCCTCGATCTCCTGATCAGGGATGTCGGCCATCGGTCGTTCCTTCAGTTCGCACCCTCAGGGTACTCACGGTGCCGCACGTAGCCCTGGTCGACTCGAGCCTGGCTTGATCCCCTACCACGCGTGAAGCAGGTACCCGCCGGCCAGCACGAGGACGATGAGGGTCACGGCCGATATGCCGAACTTCCGCGGCGACCCAGACGCAGAGGGGGTGCTACGCCGCTTGGTCGTTCGGGGGCTGAAGACAACGATCTTCGGATCTGAAAGGTGCTGGGTCAGGCTGTGGGGCAGCCTGCGCTTCGATCGTCGCCCGAGCATACTCACCTCACTACGACCGCTTCGCCTTGCCGAGCACGGGGTGTATCAGAGATCAGGCACGTCCGCGTCGAGCCAGTCCGCCGCTGCTTTCAGGTTCGGGAACTTTTGCGCCTCGCTCGTGAAAGGCGCCGGAAAGGGCGGGCTGTTGGTGAGGGGTTCGGCTGTCCAATCGCCTTCGTACCCGTCCCGCGACACATCGCGGACCAGGCTGCCGACCACTTCGCCGTCGAGGATGAGATCGAAGCTACCAGGGGCGAGGCGTTTAAGGGTGTAGGGCATTGGCAAATCCTGGATCAAAGGCGCAGCATGAACCCCAGCTGCCTTGCCGGCCGCGGGTGTTGCCTGGAGTGGAAAGGCTTCAGCGCTGCACCGCCTCGATATCGTCCTCATAGATCGAGTCCGGCTGGCAGGCGTGCCACTGCTTCTTCTCGTCGGTTTGGCCTTTGCGACCCCAGCAGTAGCCGGCTTGCGCCAGGCGGCCGCTCAGACGGTCGCGGAGACGGCATTGCTCTCGGGCGACGTCAGCATCTCCTGAGCCCTCACAC
>NZ_JAKSYA010000020.1:0-58802 GCF_022829485.1 Methylobacterium sp. J-059 | reverse complement strand
AGCAGGAAGGGGAGCACTTTTCCGAGTTGCGAGGACGATGAGAGTTGATGGCGAACCGGTCAGACCGGGAGCCGGGACACCCCGCTGAATGTCCAGAGCATCATAGCCCGCAAAGCAGAGTGGGACCCAGCTCGCGGATACCATCAGGGCCAGCAGTCACAAGAACGACTGCATCAACAGGCCGGACACAAGACTGCACCCGACCAACGCGTCAGAAGCTCAATTCGCCGCTTGCAATGCGGGAGCCATCCACACAGGACATCCTCGCCGAGCCCACTCACGACCCATAGCAAGCCTTGAGAAGGGCTGCTTCACAGGCGAGTGGTCAAGCCGGTGAGCCAATCCGGCGAGACGTTGACCAGCGCGGTCTCCGCCGCCTTGTCGTAGCCGGAGGCGATCAACAGGCCGGTGGCAACAAGGATCAGCCCGAGCGCCGCCTTGAGCCCCTTGCCCAGTCCCATCATCCGGTCGCGCCAGCGCATCAGGACCTCGCGTGAGACGGTGCCGAGCAGAACTAGCGGCAGGGCCGCGCCGAGGCCGAACAGGAGCATGGTCAGCGCGACGATGCCAAGATCGCGCCCCTGGGAAGCGAGCAGCGAGGCCGCTCCGAGGGTCGGGCCGACGCAGGGGCTCCACACCGCCCCGAGCAGCACCCCGACGCCGAACTGTCCGAGAAGGCCTGCGGTCGAGAAGCCACCGAAACGGCTCTCCGTCCAGTTGCTTACTGGTCCGGCGGCTACGGCGAGCCGGGTCTGGGCCGCCGGGACCATCAGGACCAGCCCGATCAGGATGAGCATGATGGCCGCGCCGATTCGGAAGATGCCGGCGTCGAGGCCGATGGCGAAGCCAACGGTCGCCACGAACAGCCCGATGGCCACGAAGGACAGGGCCAGGCCGGCGGCGAGCGCGGCCGGGCCGAGCCGGTGTTCCGAGGCGGCCGCGCCGAGCACCAGCGGCAGCAACGGCAGCACGCAAGGAGACAGCACCGAGAGGATGCCGGCGAGGAAGGCGAGGCCCAGGCTCGTGACCATGACGGCTCAGATCGCCTTTTCGAGGAGTGAAGAGATCGCCTCGGGCTTGGTCTCGCCGGCCGAGCGCCCGGTCTCCTTCTCGCCCTTGTAGGTGATGAGCGTGCTCTGCATCGTGGCGCCGAACTGCTTCACCACGTCCTTGCGGCTGTCGAAGTCGACGTCGAACACCTGCAGGTCCTTGAACTTCGGGTCGGCCTCAAGCTTCGACAGGATCGGCTTCTGGGCGGCGCAGGTGGCGCACCACGGAGCGGTGATGTGGACGAGGATCGGCTTGCCGGCCTTCTGGGCCGCCTCGAAGGCGGCGGGCGTGTAGGTCATCTCGGCGGCGCCGGCGGCGGTGCCGAACAGCATAGGGGCGACGGAGAAGGCGGCGAGCAGGATGCGGCGAGTGGTCATGGAGGCTGTTCCCGTGATGGCTGGCTGGGGGTGGAGGTCGGGTCTCAGTTCGAGACCTGCGTGATCGCCCGGTCGACGTTCACGCGGGCCGACCAGTCCTTGGCGCTGTCCTGGCCCTTAAGATCAATGAGGCGGGCGGCTGTGACGTCGACGTTCTTGAAGTCGGCCCCGGCGACGGTCGCGCCGGTGAGATTGGCCCCTGACATGTCGGAACCCATGAGGACCACGTCGGTGAGGTCCGCGTCGGTGAGGTCGGCGTATTCCAGGCGCGAGCGACCGAGGTTCGCTCCCTTCAAGTTGGCACCCTTGAGGTTCACCGAGACGAACACGGCCCGCATCAGGCCCATGGACTGGTTCTTGATGTCGGCGCCGCCCTTGAGGTCGACCAGCGTCGCCCCAGCCATGTTGGCGCCCTTGAAGTCGCCGATGGGCATCGACCGACTGAGGTCGGCCCCGCTCAGGTTGGCGTCGCGGGCGGTGATGCCGAACATCTTGGCGCCCACGAGCTTGGCGCCCGAGAGGTCGGCCTTGATGAACCAGGCCTGCTCCAGATTGGCACCGCTCAGGTCGGCGCCGCGCAGGTTGGCCTTGTTCAGGCGGGCGGTGCGCAGGTTCGCGCCCTTGAGGTTCAGGCCGGACAGGTCGAGGCCGGCCAGCGCCTTGTCGGAGAGGTCAATGGGCTTGCCGTCTGCCTTGGCGATCAGCGCCTCAACGTCGGCCCGGGTCATCTCGGCCTTGGTCATCGCGGGCGAGGTCATGTCGGCCCCGAGCAGCAAATCCTGTTCAGCGGCGGCCGGGCCGGCGACGAGAGCGGCCAGCATGAAGCTTAGGGCGAGGCGGCGCATCAGTTTACTCCCATCAGGTGCCGTGCATGGCCGACGCCCGTATCGTGTTCGTTGTGTCGTGATGCTATGCCGAGCCGCTGCATCCGGTCGGTGACCCAGGTCACACAAGTCCGGCGCGGTGGGAGAAAAACGCAAAGCGAGCCGGACGATCAGCCCGTCGTCCCGGCCTGAGAGCGACGCCGATCATGATGGACGCGCACAAGGTCGAGCATTGGGTCGACCGATTTCCACTTCTCCAGGCGCTCAGCCCGGCGCACCTACAACTCGCCCGGGGAACCGTGCAGTTCCCGGTGCTGGAGGCCGGTGCTACGGCCTACGAACTCGATGGCGAGTGCGCCAACTACCTTATGTGCCTTGAGGGGCGCACGCGTATCTTCCGCATGTCTGAGGGCGGGCGCGAGGTCTTGATCTACAAGGTCGGTCCCGGCGGCACCTGCGCCCTTACCACGCAATGCCTCCTATCCGGCGGTACCTTCCCGGCCCAAAGCGTAGCCGAGGAGCGGACTGAGCTTGCGGCTCTGCCGGTGAGCACATTCCAGCACTTGATGGGCGATAGTTCCGCGTTTCGCAGCTTCGTCATGGACGACTACACGCGGCTGATGTCCGGTCTGTTCACGCTGATCGACGAGGTAGCGTTCGCCCCGCTCAAACAGCGCCTCGCCCAACGGCTCTTAGCTGAAGCCGATCCACGCGGCGTCGTTGCCGTGACCCATCAGAAGCTGGCCGACGACGTCGGCAGCGTGCGCGAGGTGGTGAGCCGCATCCTGGCACAATGGGCCGAAGCAGGCCTGATCGAACTCCGTCGCGGCGCGGTCGAGATTGTTGAACGAACCAGCTTGGCCGCCGCCGGTAGGCGGTGAAGAGCGGCGCGCGCAGCGCCCGATTTCGGGCGAAGAGCTAAGGTCTGATCGCCACCTTAAACCGAAGTTGCCGGGGGGCTGACGAACGGCTGCTTTCGAGAAGCACCGACGGCGGTCCGAGTGGCTGGGTTGGGTCGATGACGGCCAGTCCGCATTGCATTAGATCGGGCGGCGAGGCTGGCGTCACGTGTCGCGCTGGCATCGACGTCTCTGTAATACGAATTTCCGCGTTGGCGGTGGGTCGACGCCGAACTGCTGCCAAGTGATCAATTGAAGCGTTTCCTTTCGGCGATCTCACCAAGAGAACTAGCTCGGGGATGACGCGGTCGGATTGGCGGAACTACAATCTCGCGTCCGACCACGGCCCAATCCAGCTGAGGAGATACAGGGTGAGCGGAACAGAGTCCGATGCCGAAGCGGTCCGAGACACCGAGGCGGTTGCGGGGACGTCGCGCCGGCGGTTCCTCGCGCGGGGATCCGCCCTCGTCTACGGCGGCATCGCTGCCGAATTTGCAGCTAGCCCGGCCTGCGCGAACGGGCCGCTAAGTGTCGTTGCCCAGAAGGTTGTTCAGCCTTTGCCAGGGTGTCTGTCGGCTGAGGGCGGAGTGGGTTCGGCTGGTGTTGTAGTGGTCGATCCAGGGGCTCATGGCTTGTGTCCGCTCGGCGGATGAGGCGTAGGGCTCGGCGTAGATCCATTCACGCAGCGAGGTCTGGATGAAGCGCTCGGCCTTGCCGTTAGTGCGCGGCGTGTAGGGCCGGGTCCGGACATGGCGCAGGCCGGCCTCGGCGAGCAGGTCGCGGAAGGCATGGCTGCGGTAGGCCGCGCCGTTGTCGCTCATCACGCGCTCGACGGTGACGCCATGTCGGGCAAAGAACGCCAGCGCCTCACTCATGAAGGTGATGGCGCTCTGCTTGGTCTCGTCGGGCAGGACGGCCGTGTAGGCGAGACGCGAGGCATCGTCGATGGCCACATGCAGGGCCTCCCAGCCGATGCCGCGCCGGCCGTCGCGCCGGTTGCCGGTGATGCGGTGACCGACGCCGTCGATCCGGCCGAGCTTCTTCGTGTCGATGTGGATGAGTTCGCCCGGCCTCTCGCGCTGATAGCGGATGACCGGCGGCCGAACGTCCAGCGCGCTCAGACGGCCGAGACCGAGACCGCGCAGGACCCGGCCGATGGTGGAGCGCGGGATGGTGAGGCGCTCGGCGATGGTCTGCCCCGTCAGCCGCGTGCGCCGCAGGGCCTCGACCTGCGTGCAGATCGCGGGCGTGACGCGCACCTTTGGCCGGAGGGGCGCCGAGCTTCTATCGCGAAGTGCCCCCGCGCCGCCCGCCCGAAAGCGGGCCAGCCACTTGTAGGCCGAGCGCTCGCTGAGGCCCGCAGCCTGCGCGGCCTCGGCCACGCGCCAGCCTTCGACCAGGATCCGGTTCACCAGAAGGGCTCGACCATGGACCGTCATGCGGGCATGCTGATGGGTGTTCATCCGGGGCGCTCGGTCAGGGTTGGTTGGCTTCGCAACCCCAGCCTCTCACCCCCGCCCCGGGTGAACAACCTTCATAGCTTCGACAGCTAAGCGTACCGCCTTGGATGAAGGTACCGGGCGCAGATACAGGGGCGCAGCCTTACGGGACGCCGTCGCCGTTCGAGGCGCACGTCGTTAAGAACATCCCGAAGACCCTGAAGCAGTCGATATCGGCCTCGGTCCGCACGCCGCTGCAGGAGCTCGACGGGATCATTACGCCCAACGGCCTGTTCTACGAGCGCAACCATGGCGGCGTCCCCGAGATCGACCCGGCTCAGCATCGCCTGATGATCCACGGCCTGGTCGAGCGGCCGCTGGTGCTCACCATGGACGACATCCGGCGCTTCCCGAGCTTGTCGCAGATCCATTTCATCGAGTGCTCGGGAAACCCCGACTTCAAGGCGGTGCATGCGGGCCAGACGGCATCGGACCTCGTCGGGCTGCTGAGCTGTGCCGAATGGACCGGCGTTCGGCTCAGGACGGTGCTCGAGGAGGCCGGGCTCAAGCCCGGTGCCAAGTGGGTCATCGCCGAGGGCGCCGATGCGGCCGCGCTGACCCGCAGCATCCCGATCGAGAAATGCCTCGACGATGCGCTGCTCGTCTACAGCCAGAACGGCGAGCGCCTCCGCCCACAACAAGGCTACCCGCTGCGTGTGCTGCTGCCCGGCTTCGAGGGCAACATGAACGTGAAGTGGCTGCGCCGCCTCAACGTTACGGACGAGCCGGCCTATTCCCGCGAGGAGACCGCGAAGTACACCGACCTAATGCCGGATGGGACCGCGCGGCAGTTCACGTTCATGATGGAGGCGAAGTCAGTGATCACGCGGCCGTCGGGCACGCAGCGGATCGAGCCCGGCTTCAACGAGATCACGGGGATCGCCTGGAGCGGGCGCGGGAGGATCGCCCGGGTCGAGGTCTCGGTCGACGACGGCCGGACCTGGCAGGAGGCGCAGCTTCAGACACCAGTCCTCGGCAAGGCGCTGACCCGGTTCCGGCTGGCTTGGACCTGGACCGGCGCGCCTGCGATCATCCAGAGTCGCGCCATTGACGAGACCGGGTACGTGCAGCCGCTCTTCGCCGAACTGGCCGATGCCCGTGGGCTGAACTCGTTCTACCACAACAACGCTGTCATCCCGTGGCGCATCGCAGGAAGCGGAGAGGTGTCGAATGGCTATGCCAAGGCTTAGCGGCGCTGCGGCCGTCCTGATACTCGTCGGCGCCGCGAACGCCCTGGCCGCCCCAGCCTCGGCTGAAGGTCGATACGGCATCGGACGCGCCGCCACCGAGGCGGAGATTGCCGGCTGGAACATCGACATCGATCGTGACGGCAGGAAGCTCCCCGCGGGAAACGGCAGCGTCGCGCGTGGCCGTTCGGTCTTCGCGGAACACTGCGAGTCCTGTCATGGCGAGAAGGGGGAGGGCGGCATCGGCGACAGCCTCGTCGGGGGACAGGGCACGCTGGCCTCTGCCAAACCAAAGAAGACGGTCGGGAGCTTCTAGCCCTATGCACCGACGCTGTTCGACTACGTCCGCCGTGCGATGCCGGTGAACGCACCGCAATCGCTCGACGACGACGAGGTCTACGCTGTGGTCGGCTATCTGCTGAACTTGAACGGCCTGCTGTCGGACGATGCCGTCCTGGATGCCCGGACGCTTCCGGCAGTGCGGATGCCCAATCGCGACGGCTTCGTTCCCGATCCGCGGCCCGACGTGCCCTGAGGCGAGGCGGCGCGCGTATTCCCGAACGATGGCGGTCAGGCGATCTCAAGGGCCCAGATCAGGAACAGGCTGACGACCAGTAGGACGACGAGAGAGCCGGTCACCGCCAGAGTGACCCGTCCGCCGACTCGCGCCAAAACCCGCACGTCGACGCCGAGGCCGAGGGCCGCCATCGACACCACGGTGAGGAGGCCCGCGAGACGCGTCACCGGCTGGGAGGCCGCGTCCGGAACGAGCCCCAGCGAGCGCAGGCTCGCCAGCGCCAGGAAGCCAAGAATGAACCAGGGCACGATCTTGAAAAATCCGAGGCGGCCGGGCCGGACCTTGGCCGAGGCGCCCTCCGCCGGCAGATGCGGTGCGATAAACGAGAACGCAACGACGACCGGCCCGAGCATCAGGACGCGCACGAGCTTGACCAGGGTGCCAACCTGGGTCGCCAGGAGGCCGACCGGGACCGTCGCGGCAAGCACCTGCGGCACCGCGTAGACCGTGAGGCCCGCCAGCGTCCCGTATTGATGCTCAGACAGGCCGACGAGGGGGATGAACAGGGGGAGGCCCAGTACCATCAACACGCCGAGAACCGCCGTGAAGGCGATGGCCGCGACCACGTCCTTGCTGTCGGCCCCGATCACCGGCGCCACCGCGGCGATCGCGGAGTTGCCGCAGATGGCGTTGCCGCAAGCGACCAGGATCGCCATGCGGGGTGGCAAACCGAGCATCCGGCAGATGGCGTAGCTGGCGACGATCGCCACCATCACTGTGCCGACGATGCCGACGAGGAGGCTCGTACCGGACGCGACGATGGCCCCGAGGCTGATCGAGGCGCCGAGCAGGGTGACGGCGAGTTCGAGCACTTGCTTCGCGGAGAACGCAATCCCACCCCGGAAGCGCTCGCCAGGGCTCCACAGGGTGCGTAGGGCGATCCCGAGCAGAATCGCGATCACCAGCGCCTCAACATAGGGATGGCCCGTTACCCGCTCCTCCAGAGCCTGCACGGCCAGCGCCACCACCGTGACCGCCAGACAGACCAGGATGCCGGGCACGAGCGAGACGACCCAGCCGCTGGCTGCTTCCGGCCTGCTCGCTCCGGCGGCGGCCGTCGTCATATTCTTGGCGCTCATGCGAAGATTTCGAAGCTCCTGGTGCCTTTCCGTGATGGATTCGGAAGAAACACCTGCCTTGGCCGCCGTCGGCGAGAGCGATGTCAGCCCCCATCACTGACATCCTCTAAGATCCCGGCGCTTTTCAAATCGGGGCCCATCGTCAGTCCCAACGCCTAGTACGCCCCCGCGAGGTAATCGGCGATGACTTGACTGTCCGCATCGCTGATCGCCGCATGATAAACCTTGCGCATCTTCGTCACCTCGCTGGTCCAAAAGACCGATCCTTTTCCAGGCGGCTGCATCGCGATGTAGTCGACCGAATGGCAGCTCTGGCAGTTAGCCTCGGTCGCCGCGCGGCCCGCGTCGTGGCTGGGCGCGGGCCGAAGCTGTGCGGTCGGCTCCGGCAGATCGTAGCTCCGGGGCGCGGCAGCGGCGGGCAGACCAGCCAGAAAGCCGGCTCCCGCAAGCGCGGCCGCGAGGGGAAGGAACGTCTTCCCGGCCGTTCTCCTTATGACCCTCGTCATCGTGATCCTCCTCATGCCGCCCGCACCCGAACGGACTCGATGAAGTTGCGCATATAGCCCGGCGGGTTCCACCGGGGCTCCATCGGCTGGGTAGCGCCGTCGTTGGCCGTGGCCTTGACCCGGATCGCGTGCGCCCCCGTGGCCAGATCGACTTCCGCGTTCCAGCGCCGGAAGGCGTAGCCGCCGAGGTCTTGCTCAAGCTTGGCCGGACACCAGCTCCGCCCGTCGTCGGCGGAGATCTCCACCGTCTTGATGCCGGAGCCGCCGTCGAAGGCGATGCCGCGCAGGGCCACCTTGCCCGCCTTGACGTCCGCCCCGTCCGTTAGGTTCGTCACGAAGGAGCGGACGTTAAGGCGGCCGATCGGTACGGTCTTGTCCGCCGCCTTGCCAGACTCGGTGCAGGCGCAGGCGTTGTCCGGGATGCGGTAGGCCGTCTTCATCCAAAACCCTTCGTAGGGCTTGTCGAGGACGGTGACGGCGTTGAGGTGCTTCACCCAATAGGTACCGTAATAGCCTGGCACCACGAGGCGCAGCGGGAAGCCGTTGAGCCAGGGCAGGTCCTCCCCGTTCATGCTCCAGGCCAGCATCACCGCCCCGTCGCGGGCGTGGTCGAGGGTGAGCGCCTTCGCAAAGTCCGGCGTTTCCGGAAGGACCGGCCCGTCGAGCCCTTCGAAGGAGACCTGCACGGCTCCGGCCTTCACGCCTGCCTTGTTAAGGACGGTCTTCAGGGGCACGCCGACGAAGCGGGCGCAGCCCATGGCCCCGTTCGCGAGCTGGCCGCCCGCGACCCGCGGCTCGACGAAGCCGCGCGAGTTGCCCGAACACTGGTTGACCGCGACCACCTCGGTTCCGCCCATCTCCTTGAGGTCGGCGAGCGAGAGGGAGACCGGGCGCTCGACATGGCCGCCGATCTCGACGCGGAAGGCCTGAGGGTCGATCTCGGTGGGGATGTCGGCGAGATGGTAGCGCACGAAGAAGGCGTCGTTCGGGGTAATCGCGCCTTCGTCGAACACTGAGAACGGCGTTTCGAGCTGCGGCGGCCGCGCGGTCATCTGCAGGAGCGGGCGCTTACCAGGATAGGCCACGAGCGGCCGCTCCCCGTTGCCGAACGGGAGTGTGACGGCCTGGCCGGCCCGGGCGGCGAAGGGCGCTAGGGATGCGCCGGAGGCCGCGAGCAGCCCGGCTCCGGCCTGCATTAGGAGTGTTCTGCGATCGATGTTGGTCATCCCGGCATGTCCCCGTCCGGCTGAAGGCGCCTGCAGCGTCCGCGCGGTCATCGCAGGACGGAGGCGTAGTGAATGTCTTCGGTGAGACACGTCGACAGGCGCCACTCCACAGGGCGATCCTCCAGATCGACGGCGATGCGGTCGACCTCAAGCACCGGTGTCCCCGCCGGCTTGCCCAGCAGCTCCGCCTTGTCTGGGTCGAGCGGAATCGCCTTCAGGCGCTCGTGCGCGGTGGCGATGGTGATCCCGAACCGGGTGGCGTAGAGGCTGTAGAGCGTGTTCGGGAGCTCCATCGCCGCTAGTCCGGGAAACAGGCTCGACGGAACCGCGATCGTCTCGAACAGGCAGACGCGTCCGTCGAGAGCGCGCACCCGATCCAGCCGCACCACGCGCGCGTTGCGTAAGAGGGCAAGACGGTCGCGCTCGTCGACGGTGGCAGCGGTCTCTGCGATCGAGACGACCCGGCTCGTCGGCGTGCCGGCCACCGCCCCGTCGGGGCGCAGCTTGAAGAAGCGGAAGACGCTCTGCACGTCGTCGTGCTCGGCCACGAAGGTCCCGCGCCCCTGGCGGCGCACCAGCAGGCTGTCGGCGGTCAGCGCGTCGAGGGCCTTCCGGACCGTCCCTTGGCTGACGCCGAGTTCCGTCGCGAGCACCCCCTCGCTCGGGAGGATCTGGCCCGGCTGCCAGACCGCGTCGGCGAGGCGGCGCAGGAGCGTGTCGTAGACTTGCCTGTAGAGCGGCCGGAAGCCCACCGCCTGACCACCCGTACGTTCCATGTCGGCGCGCCCTCGATCCCCGGGCGTGGGAGGAAGGAGGGAGAGCTTTCCCAGCACGGTGTTACGTTCTTCGTTAAGGCCGAGCCTCGCTCCGGGCAATCGCTCGATCCGGAGGGCCGGCGGCCGGGGGCGGGACCCGTCCGGGATGATGGCCTTCATCGACCGAGCGCCTCGATCTCGGCCACAAGGGCGGCCGGGACGGCGAGGCCCTCGGCCTCGGCCCGGACCCGGAGGGCGAGGCGGCGCGCACCGGGCAGGCGGGCTCCGTCCTGGGCCTCTATGGAACCGGCGAGGTCCGCGAACCGCGCCAGCGCCCCTGGCCCGAAGGCATCCGCCGCGAACGCGATGAAGAGTTGACCGGTGCCCGGAGGATCGCCATCGGCGTCGAGGAACGAGCTCGCCTCTCCGGCGAACCGCCCCCCGGTCAGGCCGGCGGCGAGGAGTTCCACCATCAGGGCGAGCGCCGTGCCCTTGGCGTCGCCGAGCGGCACCATGGTGCCTTTGAGGGCCGCAGCTGGGTCGGTGGTCGGTTGCCCAGCGGCATCGAGGGCCCAGCCCTCGGGAATCGCCTCGCCGCGCTGGCGGGCGGCCATGATCGCGCCACGCGCCACTTTCGAAAGGGACAGGTCGACGACGATGGGGGCGCGGCTCGGCAGGGGGCAGGCGAAGGCGAGGGGGTTCGTCCCGAAAACCGCCCGCGACCCTCCCCAGGGGGCCATGGCGGCGGGGGTGTTGGCCAGCAGGATCGCCACGAGCCCGGCCTCAGCCAGGGCCTCGACAGGCCGGCCGGCCGCGCCGCAATGGTGCGAGCGGCGAATGCCGGCCGCCGCAACGCCCTGTTCCCGGACGATCGCCGGAAGTTGCTCCATTACCGCGTCGAGGGCCGGATAGGCGAAGCCATGGGCGGCGTCGATGGCCAGCAACCCGGGCCGGGGTCGCGTCACTGCGACTGTGGCGTCGCCCACCACTTTGCCGGCCTGGACCTGGGCCGCGTAGGAGGCCACCCGCGAGAGCCCGTGGCCCTTCAACCCGTCGGCCTCGGCGCCGACGAGGGCGCGGGCGACGCTCTGCGCGGCAGAAGCCCGCGTTCCGCAGCGGCACAGGGCTTCTGCGACGAGCGTGTGGGCGGCGGCGAGGCTTAAGGTGGTCATGGTCGACCCTCGGAGAGGTGGCGGCGCACGGCCTGAGCGGTCACGCGCGAGACACGCACGTTCGATTCCTGCGTCACGCCCGCGATGTGCGGCGTCAGGATGAGGTTGGGCAGATCCCGGAAGGCCGCGCCTGCGGCGGTGTCGAGGGGCTCCTGCTCGAAGACGTCAAGGGCAGCACCGCCGAGATGCCCGGACCGCAACGCGTCCGCTACGGCCACGCCGTCCACCACCTCGCCCCGCGCGGCATTGATCAGCACCGCCCCGGCCGGCATTCGGGCGATGGCGCCCGCATCGATCATCCCGCGAGTCTCGGGTGTCAGCGGCACATGCAGGGACAGGACGTCCGCGCTGGCGACGAGCGCCTCGAGATCGACTCGCGCCACCGCACCGCCATCCGGCCGCCAGGCCAGGTCGTCGGCCGGCAGAAAGGGGTCGTGGGCCGTGACCTGCATCCCTAGGGCGAGGGCGCGGCGGGCGGTTTCGCGGGCGATGGCGCCGAACCCGACGAGGCCGAGGCGCTTGCCCGCGATCTCCCGGCCCATCAGCGCGTTGCGCGGCCAGGTCCCGGATGCCACCGCGATGGTGGAGCCGTAGGCGCCGCGCAGAAGCAGCATCGCAGTGCCGATCACGTACTCGGCCACCGCGACGTCGTTGGCGCCAGTGGCGGGGTAGACCGCGATGCCGCGGTTCCGGCAGGCGTCGAGGTCGATATTATCGAGGCCGACGCCGAGACGACCGACCGCCTTGAGATCGGGTGCGGCGGACAGCAGTGCCGCGTTCACCTGGGTGCGGTTGCGGACCACGAGGGCGTCCGCATCGGCCAGCACCTCCCGTAGGTCGCTCGGCCGGTCGACCAGGCCCGGGTCGTAGAGCGTCGCGAACGCACCGAGCTCAGCTGCGATGGCAGCCTCGTCCATGAATTCGCTGATCACGACCTTCGGTACGCGGCCCGTCGGGGTGTCTGATGTCGGCATGGCACTGGGACTCTGATTGCGCACTGAGGTTCAGGTGGCAGCAACCCCGGCGGGCATCGCCCCGTGACGGACGGGTTTCGAGGCAGCTCTCGGCGGTGCCGGTTCGTCGATCACCTCGTCCGGCTCGTCGAGGCTGTCGAAGTCGGGCTGGATGCGCCCGTCCAGGACGTCGCGGGCATGGGCGAGGTCGATCTTGCCCTCCCACCGGGCGATCACCAGCGTGGCCACCATGTTGCCGATGGCGTTGGTGATGGCGCGCAGCTCGTTGAGGATGCGGTCGACGCCGATGATCAGCGCGATGCCGGCGACGGGCAGGAGCTGGGACGCCTGAAGCGTCGCGGCCAGCACGAATAGGATGGCGCCGGCTACACCCGCTACGCCCTTGGAGGTCACGAGGGCGATCGCGAGGAGGCCGAGCTCCTGCTCCCAAGTCAGTGGGATGTTCAGGGCCTGGGCGATGAAGCCGATTGCCATGGTCAGGTAGATGCACGACCCGTCCATGTTGAAGGACAGGCCGGCCGGCATCACCAGACCGGTGACGCCCTTCTCCACGGAGAGGCCCCCGAGCTTGGCCATCAGGCGGGGAAGGACGGACTCGGTGCTGGTGGTGCCGAGGAGAATGAACATCTCTTCGCGGACGTAGAGGAACAGCTTCCATAGGCTGAGACCGACGTAGAATCGCATCACGCTGCCGAGGAACAGCACGATGAAGACGAAGAACGTCAGGTAGAGGGATACGATCAGCAGTCCGTACTGAGCGAGGATGCCGAGGCCGAATTTGCCGATGGTGAAAGCCATGGCACCGAACGCCCCGATGGGCGCGAAGCGCATGATGATGCCCACGACCTTCATCAGGATATCGCCGAAGGCGTGGATGACCTTGAGGGGGAACTGTCCCTTCGGCCCCATGGCGGCGAGCCCCATCCCGACCAGCACGGAGAAGAACATCACCTGCAGAAGGTCGCCCTTGGCGAAGGCGTCGACCGCACTGTGCGGGATGATGTTGGCAATGATCTCCATCACGCTCTGGGCATGCGCCTTGCCGGCGATGGTGGCGACGCTCTTGGCATCCAGGCTCTCGACCGTGGCGTTGATGCCGTCGCCCGGCCGCAGGAGGTTGACGAACAGCAAGCCGGCGCCGAGCGCCACGGTGGTCGAGACCTCGAAGTACACGAGGGTCTTCAGACCCATGCGGCCGACGCTCTTCATGTCGCCGACATGGGCGATGCCGACCACCACCGTGCAGAAGATCACCGGCCCGACGACCATCTTGATCAAGTTGATGAACATGTCGCCGAGGACCTTCAGACCAACGGCGAAATTCGGAAATAGGACGCCCACGACGATGCCGAGCGCGATGCCGATCAGGACCTGACCGTAGATCGACTGCAGGAATTTCGATCCTGAACTTTTCACTCGCGTTCCTCCCGTAGAACCTTCGAACGGGATGCGCCGCATCGCTACTGTGCGGTCTTCATCCCTTGGCGAAATTCGCCTTCGCGAAACCCCGATGGCGTCGGGATGGGGCGCCGCGTTCCTTACCGGAACGCGGCGGGAGGGCTCGCCGGTTAGGCGCTCCGGTACAGCTTCGTCATCACGAACTCGCGGTGGCCGAGGGATTCGGCGGCCGTGAGCCGTCCGTTCGCGGTGCGCACGACCATGTCGATGAGCGCGTCGCCCGCCTGCGGGATGGTCATCTCACGGGTCAGGACGCCCGAGACGTCGACGTCGATGTGCTCGCCCATGGTCCGGACCGTGCGCGGGTTGCCGGTGATCTTGATCACCGGGACGATCGGATTGCCGATGACGTTGCCTTGCCCGGTGGGGAAGGTGTGGACCACGTAGCCCGCCGCCGCCATCAAGGTCACGCACTCGGCCGCCGCCGACGAGGTATCCATGTAGTACAGGCCCGGCCCCTTGGCGGGGGACTCGGCCGGCTGCAGCGCGTCGATGTAGCGGCAGTCGTGGCCGATCTTCTCAAGGTTGCCGAGCGCCTTCTCCTCGATGGTGCTCAGGCCGCCGAGGATGTTGCCCTTGGTCGGCTGTGAGTCCGAGAGGTCGTCGGTCTTGTGCGCCTCGATCACGTCGTCCTGGTAGGACTTCCACATGGTGAACCACTTGTCGCCGATCTCGGGCGAGGCCGCGCGTTCGCGACAGAGGTGCTCGGCGCCGGTGATCTCCGAAGTCTCGCCGAACACGCCGTAGATCCCCTGCGGGATTAGCTTGTCGTAGAGGTTGCCCACGGTGGGGCAAGAGGACAGGCCGGTGGTGGTGTCGGACTCGCCGCACTTGGTCGAAATCCAGAGGTCTGCGATCGGGCATTCCTCGCGGGGCAGCTCGGTCGCCCACTGCACGAAACGCTTGGCCTGGTAGCTCGCCTTGGCGATGGTGGCGATGTCGCCGTGCCCCTCAATGCCGAATCCGACCACGGGCTTGCCCGTCTTGGCGATGCCTTCGACGATCCGGTTGGTCCACTGGTCCTCGATCCCGATGACCACCACGGCCGCGACGTTTGGGTTCGAGCCGATGCCGATCAGGGTGCGGAAGTGGAGATCGAGATCTTCGCCGAACTGCAGCCGGCCGTAGGCGTGGGGCAGGGCCATCGTGCCCTTGACGTTGTTGGCGACCGCCTCGCAGGCGGCGTTCGAGAGGTCGTCCAGGGGCAGGAGGACGACGTGGTTGCGTACGCCGACGCGGCCGTTCTCGCGGCGCCAGCCCAGGAAGCTGGCGGCCTTGACGTCCGTTGAGGGCCGAGCGGAGCCGAGGGCCCCCGTCGCGAACTGGTCGGGGGCTCCGCCAACGAAGGGGGAGGTGGTCTCTGGGGCGTTCATGATCGTCTCTCCGGGCATCGCGACCTCACCAGCGCTTCGTCTTGAGGTTCTGGACGTGGACATGCTCGCCCTTGGCGACGTCCTTGATGATCTTGCCAATATCCTGGCCGTACTTAATAGCGGTGTCGCCGGCCTTCAGGTCGGTGAGCGCCACCTTGTGGCCGATCGGGATGTCGTGGCGGACGTTCACCGCGAAGGTCGAATCGTCCTCGGTGATGACGCCGAACGCATCGGTGTCGGCGCTCAGGCCCTCAATGACAGCGACGGCAACGTTGTCCAGCGGGCTGTGGGCGAGAAGGTGCGGCTTCGTCCGCCCCTCGCCCGATCCGGCGTGGCTGCTCATTCCAGGATCCTCCTTAGTGAAGCCGTCGGCTCTTTGCAGCGACTGAGTCTTGTATAAGACATCAGAATTTGTGTCGTCAATCATGGATCTCAATGAAAGCTCCGGCGATCGGAAAACGCGCTTCGTGGCTTACGCCGCTTCGGGTACCAAACGCTCTCTCGCGCGCCGCGACGAACCTGCTTGATCAGTCATTAATCTTATATAAGACATATTGTCGGCTGCATCTTGCGCGGCCCGACGCGCCGTTCGGAGACCGAGACGCACCGTGAGCGAAACCCTCCAGATCGTCCTGTGCCTGAGCTGCGCCGGCCTCATCTCCGGTCTGACGGGCTTCGCCTTCGCCCTGGTGGCCTCTGGCACCCTGCTCTCGATCCGGGCTCCCATCGAGGCGACGGCCCTCGTGCTGACCTGCAGCATCCTCTCGCAGGCACTGTCGGTGATACGGCTGCGGACCCTGCCGCCGCGCGCGACGGCACTGGCGATGATCGGTCCCGGCCTCCTCGGGGCGCCGATCGGGATCTACCTCCTCAAGGACCTCAATCCCGAAGTGGTGAAGGTGATGATCGGGGTCTTCCTGATCCTCTACAGCGCCGTGGTGGCATTGCTGCGCACCGACTACCGGGTGTCGTACGGCAATGCCTGGAGCGACGGCGCCGTGGGCTTTCTTGGCGGCATCCTCGGCGGCATCGCCGGGCTGTCGGGCGCGCTTCCCACCGCCTGGAGTCTGGTGCGCGGTTGGGAGCCGCGTATGCAGCGCGCGGTCTACCAGAGCTTCACCCTTGTCCTGCAGGTCTGGTCCCTGACGATCCTGGCCGCGTTCAATCCGTTCCCGCTCGAGCTGATGGCCGATCTCGCTCTGGGCCTCCCGATCGTCCTCGTCAGCGTGCTGGCCGGGCTATCGCTGTTTTCCCGTATCGACCAGCGCCGGTTCCGGTCCATCGTCCTGGCGCTGCTCGCGGCCATCGGCTTCACCACCACCGCCCTGGCGCTCCCGGGTCTGTTTCACTGAGCCCCTGGGCGAGGCTTCAACTACCGGGCTTGCCGTGAACGTTGGCGAAGAACAGCTCCCGCCAGTCCCGGGCCCCGCGGCGGATCGCCTTGGTGCGGGCCATGAAGTCGACGTAGTGCAGGATCGCTTGAGGCGTCGTCGTGAAGGTGACCTGGGGCGAGGCCAGGATCGACGCGATGAGGCCGATGTCGGAGCCGTCGCGGGCGAGGCGCGCATAGGCCTCGGCCGCTGCTTGGGGGTCGCCCGCGATGGACGCGACCGCCTCCTCGAGGGCTGCCGTGAAGGCGGCGTGGACGGTGGGATTGGCCTCAACGAAGGCGGCGGAGGCCCAGACCACGTTGAAGGTCGAGGGACCGCCGAGCACGTCGAAGGTGTTGAGGATCGTGCGGATGCCGGGCTTGCGCAGCTCCAGCTCCTGGATCGGCGCGGCGGTGAAATGCGCGCTGACCTCCTGACCTGACAACAGGGCCGCCATACCGTCCGGGTGCGACAGGGTCACGGTCAGGCGGTCGAGATCGTTCCGCCGCGCCTCCCCGAGCGCCTTCTCGGCCGCCATCTGCAGGAACATGGCCTGGACCGAAACCTTCACCGCCGGCAGGGCGATCTTGTCCCGGTCGGTAAAGTCGGCGAGCGACCGGACGCGCTCCGCATTGGTGTTCATGAGGAGCGGCATGGCGTTCATCGCCGCCACCCCCTTCACGGCCATGCCGGTTCCCTCGGTCTTGGACCAGAGCAGGACGAGGGGCGGCACACCGCCGGCCACGAACTGGACCGAGCCGGACAGGAGCGCGTCGTTCATCGCGGCCCCGCCCGCCAGCGTGATGTAGCGGGCGCCGAGCCCGGACAGGCCCCGCGCCGCGGCGTGCTTCTGGAGCAGGCCTTGGTCCTCCATGAGCATCAGCGGCAGGTGCCCCAGGCTCGGCTGGCGCGCGATGCTGACCGCCTGCATCTCGGCCTGCGCCGACTGCAGCCCCGCTAGGAGGGGCAGTCCCGCGCCGAGCAGTCCCCGGGCCAGTACGTCGCGTCGGCGCATGTGAACCTCCCTGGGTCGGAGCCTTGTCGGAGATGTGCGGTCAGCCCGCCTTCGGCCGCCGGATTACCGGGGCGGGCACGCTCTCGATCAGCACGTTGAGGCAGGCCGGCAGG
Organism: Methylobacterium sp. J-059; assembly: GCF_022829485.1. Taxonomy (NCBI): domain Bacteria; kingdom Pseudomonadati; phylum Pseudomonadota; class Alphaproteobacteria; order Hyphomicrobiales; family Methylobacteriaceae; genus Methylobacterium; species Methylobacterium sp. J-059. The sequence continues at coordinate 41,348 of NZ_JAKSYA010000020.1, read as the reverse complement.
CCGCTGGCATGGGCGTCCTCTAGGGCCTGGGGCAGGTCCTCGGCCCGGGTGACGAGGGCCCCGTAGCCGCCCAGCGCCGTCGCAACGCGATCGTAGCGCGAGCTCAGGAGGTCGCAGTGCCGCGCCCGCGCCGCGCCGTACTGGCGTAGCTGGATCTGGTACTCGGCGTTCCAGCGGGCATCGTTGCCCACCACGGCGATGAAGGGCAGGCCGTAGCGCACGGCGGTGTCGAACTCGGCCATGTGGAAGCCGAAGGTGCCGTCCCCCAGGACCGCCACCACGGGACCGGCCGGATTGTGGAGTCGGGCCGCGAGAGCGAAGGGCAGCGACGCGCCGATGGTGCCCGAAACCCCGTTGATGAGGCGCCGGGGAGCGTTCACCAGGGCTTGGGGCCATTGCCCGATCTCGCCGCCGTCGCAGATCAGCGTGCCGCCGGGATGCCGGTCGAGGAAGGCGGCGACGCCCCGGCACAGCTCCACCGGATGGAGGCGGCCCTCGGAGCCGCGCCTATCGTCCCAGTCCGGCGGCCGGTAATCGACCGCCGCCCGCACAGTGGCGTGCCAGTCTGGCCGCGGCTCGTCGCCAAGACGGCGCGCCAGGGCTTCGAGGGTGGAAAGAGCGTCTGCCGCGCCCGAGACCGCTAGGCGGGCAGGGTCGACCCGCGCGACGAGGGCCGGGTCGGGGTCGATAACGACGAAGCGGCAGGCTGGCGCCACCGCGGACGCATCGCCGAACTTCAGGGTGAAGTCGAGGGGCTTGCCGAGGAGCACGAGGCAATCGGCCTGCGTTAGCACCTCGGCGAAGGCGCCTAGACTCGGATCGTTGAGGCCGCGCGGACTCTCCATGCCGAGGACGGGGATGCCGGAGGCGCTCTCCAACGCCGCCATCCGCCCGCGTCCCTCGGCGCCGCAGGCGGCCGGGCCGCACAGGATCAGGGGGCGCCGCGCTCGGCCGAGCTCCGCCGCTACGGCCGCGATGAGGTCGGCGCCGGGCTCGCCGACTCGGATTGAGGCGTCGAGAGGGATCGACGGTGCGGCCGCAGCGGGCGCCTCCAGGAGATCGACCGGGAGGCTGAGATGCACGGGGCCCGGTCGCCCTTCGCGGGCGATCCGCATAGACCGAGCGATGTCGTCGGCCAGGGTATCGACGGAGGCGGCCGTCCACGAGGCTTTGGTCATCGGGCGGGCGATATCCGCCTGGGCGAGTTCCTGGAACGCGCCGCGCCCGATCTCCGACAGGCCGGCATGGCCCGAGAGCAGCAGAACGGGGCTCTCCGCCGCAAGAGCCGTGAACAGGGCGGCGGCGCCGTTGGTCTGCCCCTGGCCGCCGGTGACCAGGGCGACCCCGACCTCACCGGTCAGGCGGCCCCAGGCATCGGCCATGTGCACGCAGGCGGCCTCCTGACGGACATGCACCACCGCGATGTTCGTGCCCAGCAGGGCGTCGAAGATCGGCATGATGTGGTTGCCCGACAGGGTGAAGATGCGGCGGACGCCGAGGCGCTCCAGCGCCTCGACGACGATGTCGGCTCCGCGCGGCCGGTCCCGGGAATAGTCCATGGCGTCTCTCTCCAAGATCCCGCGTGCGGGGGGCGGCCTCAGGCCGCCGCGTCGAGCAGGGAGGCGCCGGGGCGCACATGGGTGAAGGCGACGGGCTCCATGGTGACGTCGAGACCGGCCGCGCCCTGGCGCACCACGGTGTAGTGCGAGGTGGCGAGATCCGAGGCGTCAGGGAAGTCCTCACGGAAATGCGCCCCGCGGCTGTCGGTGCGGGCCAGCGCCGCGGCGCGGATCGAGCGGCTGACGAGGACGAGGTTCTCGAGGTTGAGCCGGTCCATCCAGGTCAGGTTGTAGCGGCGGTCGCCGTCGGGGATGCCGGCCTCCGCGACCGCGGCGGCGAGGGCGTCGAGGCGCTCGCCGGCCTGCTCCAGCCCGGCCGCATCGCGCAGGATGCCGACATCGTCCCACATGGTCGCGTAGAGGGCCTCCCGGATCGCCTCGAGGTCCCCAGCCGGGCGCCCGAGGGGGCCGTAGGCGCGGGCGAGCCCCACCTCGACCGCGCGGGGATCGGGCTCGGCGCGGAACCGCATGCTCCGGATGTCGCGGGCCATGGCGGAGCCGGCCAGCCCCCCGAAAACCGTCGAGTTGGCGACGCCGTTGCCGCCGAGGCGGTTGGCCCCGTGAACCCCGCCGGTATCCTCCCCGGCCGCGTAGAGGCGCGGCAGCTCGGTGCTGCAGCCGGGACGGAAGGCGACCCCGCCCATCATGTAATGGGCGGTGGGGATGACCTCGACTAGGCCCCCGGCGAGGTCGAAGCCACAATCGGCGCAGCGCTCGACCATGCCCTTGAACTTGCGCCGCACGTCCTCGGGCCCGAGATGGCTCATCTGGATGTAGACGCCCCCGTTCGGGGTGGCATGGCCGTCGCGGATGCGCCGCATGATCGAGCGGCTGACGACGTCGCGCGTCGCCCGCTCCGCGCGCGGATCGTAGTGATGCATGAAGCGCTCAGTCGAGGCGTCGAGCAGGTAGCCTCCGGCCCCGCGCAGGCCTTCCTCCAGCACCGTGCCGGTCATCCGGGTGCCGGCCCCCGCCAGCAGGCCGGTGGGATGGAACTGGACCATCTCCATGTCGCGCAGGGGCAGGCCCGCGCGGAGCGACATGGCAAGGCCGTCGCAGGTCTTGTCGCCCGACGGCGTGTGGAACTTGTACATGGTCGGGCCGCCGCCCGTGGCGAGCAGGGTCGCTTTGGCCCGCACCAGGACCGGGATGCCGGTCCGCATGTCGAGCATCAGCACCCCGGCGAGGCCGGAGCCGTCGGCGGCTGGGATCAGCTCGAGGGCGCGGTGATCCTCCAGGCGCCGGACGTCGCGGCGCCAGACCTGCTCGGAGAGGCGATTGATGATCTCGATGCCGGTAAGGTCGCCCTTGTGCACGGTGCGGTCGAAGGTCTGACCGGCGAAGGCCTTCTGGTGGACGCTGCCGTCGGGATTGCGGTCGAAGAAACAGCCGAGCTCCGTCTCGAGCTCGCGGATGCGGACCTGCGCCTCGGTCACCAGGGTCCAGGCTAGCTCCTGGTTGTTGAGCCACTTGCCGCCCTCGATCGTGTCCATGAAGTGGCGCTCAACCGAATCGCCCGGGGCGAGGGCGACGTTGTAGCCGCCCTGGACCATGCGGGTGCAGCCGCACTTGCCGAGCAACCCCTTGACCGCGACGGTGACCTCGAGCTCCGGGGCGGCCTTCTTGGCGTGGAGGGCGGCGAACAGGCCGGCTCCCCCCGAGCCCAGGATGAGGATGTCGGTCTCGATGGTCGTCGGCACGGCGTTCATCGGGCGGCTCCCAGGCTCGCGATGACGGCATCCCGCCGGCTGGCGACGTCGCGCTGAACATCGGCGAAGAGCGAGCCGCCGTGGGAATCCATACCGACCAGAAGCGGTCCGAAATCATGAATCGCGAACTTCCACAGGCTCTCGGGATGCAGGTCGTCGAGGTCGATGTCCTCGATCCGCTCGATCCAGGTCGTTTCCAGGGCGGCGGCGCCCCCGACGATGGCGAGGTAGGCGCCGCCCTGCTCGGCGAAGGCCTCTAGGGTCTTCGGACCCATGCCGCCCTTGCCGACGATGAGACGCACGCTCTCCCGCCGCATCAGCGCGTCGGTGAAGCGCTCCATCCGCATGGAGGTGGTGGTGCCGATGCAGAACGGCGCGTAGCCAACGGGGGCCTCGGCCGAGACCGGCACTCGGTGGACGTTGGGCGCGGTGTGGATGACCGCGTGGCCGGCGAGATCGAGATGTGTCCGCCGCTCCCGGTCGAACATGTGGATCAGGGTGGCATCGCGGATGCCGAACAGGGTCTTCCGCAGGGTGACGGTGTCGCCGACTTTTAGGAGGCGGACCTGCGCCTCGTCGATCGGCATGTCGAGAACGTGGTGCATGGCGCTGCCCTCCCGGCGGTGTCGATAAGGCGTTCCGGTCAGTCGAAGGCGATGCCGCCGGGTGTGAAGGTCGCCTTGGCCCGGCGGGCTGAGTGGCACTGGATGTTCACCGCCACCGGGTTCTGAGTGATGTGGGTCGCGGCGATTTCCACATGGACTGCAAAGCTGGTGGAGCGGCCGCCAAGCCCCTGCGGGCCGATGCCGAGCTCGTTGACGGCGTGCGACAGCTCCGCCTCGATGCGTGCGCCCTCCGGGTCGGAACAGGCGGTGCGCAGCTTGCGCGTGGCCGCCACCTTGGCGAGGTGCATGCACAGGTCCGAGGTGCCACCGATGCCGACGCCCACGATGGTCGGCGGACAGACGCGGCCGCCGAGCTCGATCACCCGGTCGATGACGAACCGCTTGACCGCGTTGATGCCGTCAGAGGGCAGGAGCATCTGCAGGAACGAGCCGTTCTCCGAGCCCGAGCCCTTCGGGATCATCTCGACCGACACGGTCTCGGGCCGATCGTCGAAATCCACGTGGATGATCGGCACGCGGATGCCGCAGGAGGTCTGCTCGTTCACGCGGGTGATCGGGTGGACCACCGAGGAGCGCAACGAGTGCTCGGTAGTGGCACGAGCGCAGCCGCGCCGGATGGCAGCCTTGAGGTCGGCGCCGTCGAAGCGCACGTCGCGCCCGACCGTCACGTTGTAGATCGGGATGCCGGTATCCTGGCACAGGATGTTCTTGGTGCGCTCGGCCACCGCGATGTTCTCGACCATGGTGCCGAGGATCGCTCGGCCGGTGGCGCTGGTCTCCTCCCGTGCCAGCACCGCGAAGCCCGCCTTGATATCGGGGGGCAGTAACTTCAGGGCGCGGACGTAGAGGTCCTTGCACACCTCTTCGACTTCGGTGAGGTCGAGATCCATGCCGGTCTCCTTTCAGGGATTGGGTTCAGGCGCCGCCGAGCAGGAACAGGAGCCCGACCGCGAGCCCCGCCGCCACGCAGGCCGAGACGATGAGCGCCGTCCGCTCCTGGGTCGCGAACCACTCGATGGCGAGCACGCGAAGACCCAGGATCATGTGCAGGGCGAGCGCACTGACGAGCCCCCACTCGGCCGTCCGCACGAAGCTGTTATGGGTCAGCCCGAGAAAGCTCTCGAGGCGGTCAGCCCCCTGCAGCGCGGTGCCGAGGGCGATGAAGTGCATCGGCAGGAACAGGGCAAGGGCGATCCCGGAGAGGCGATGCAGCAGGGCGGCGGCGAAGCCCGCGCGCAGCGGTGCCGCGCGGCGGGTGCCGCGCCTGGGGAGGTCGGTCTGTGTCCCGGCGCTCATGCGACGTAGACCGCCAACGCCGCGCGCAGGCCGAGGACGAGGAGGAGCGCCGAGACGGCGAGCATCGCCCCGTCGAGGGAGCGTCCGCGCCAGCGCGTCCACTCGCGCAGGATGCTGCGCAGGCCGATCGGTGCGTGGATGGCGGCGGCCACGACGAAGAGGCCGTAGAACAGCAGGAAGGCAAGGTTGCCCTGCGTCCGTCCGAGGATCTCCCCGGCGGTGAGGCCGCCGCGCACGGCGTACAGGATCGTGCCAAGATGGACCGTCACGGCAACGGCCAGGATCATGGCGGTGCCGCGCTGCGCCACGTAGAGGAGGGGGCTCATGCCGACCTCCGGAAGTGCCGGGTGCCGAAGCGCTTCAGGGCGGACCGGGCGGTAGCACGCTTCAGCCCCGCGATCGCGAAGGTCGGCGCTAGCGCCTTCGGACAATGCTCCGTGCAGCTCATGTGGGTGTGGCAGGACTGGCAGCCCGCATCCCCAGACACGGCCTCGAGCCGAGCGTCCTGGCCTCGATCGCGGACGTCGTTCACCAGGGTCCAGGCCCGGTTAAGCGCGGCCGGGCCGAGATAGTCCGGGTTCCAGGTGACCACGTCGCAGGCGGCGTAGCAGACGCCGCAATTGATGCACTCGATGCCGGCATCCACCGCCCGACGCTCGGGCGAATCCGGGGATACCACGGCGAAGTCCTCAGGCGGTTCGTTGCCCGGCTCGAAGGCGCCGTGGGCGGCCGTCCATTTCTGGAAGAACGGCTCCATGTCGACCGCCAGGTCCTTGATCACCGGCAGGTTGCGCAGGGGTTCGAGGGTCAGGCCGTCGTTCTCCGCCACCGCCGCGACCCGGGTTCGGCAGGTCCAACGCGGACGGCCGTTCACCATCATGGCGCAGGAGCCACACATGCCGACTCGGCAGGCGAAGCGGTAGGCCAGCGTCGGATCCTGCTCGCGCTGGATCTCGGTGACCACGTCGAGGATGGTCTGGGCCGGGCGCCGCGCCACGGTGAAGGCCTGGAAGCCCTCTTCACGCCGGATGCGCACCGTCAGCATCGCACCGGGCACGGATTCGATCGTTGGATCGGCCAGGGACGCGTTGGGGAAAGGAGCGTTCATGCCTTAGCGCTCCGCCTTAGCGACGGCGCCGGGGAAGAACAGCTCGCCCTGATCCGTGGCCTTTGCGGCCACGAGGCCGGCGCGGTTCATGTAGTCGAGGTAGGCCAGCATGTTCAGCGGCGCGCTAATCCACTGGGTCTGTGGCGCGCGGATGATCTCCACGGCTTCCGCCTCGGTCAGCCGGCCGTTCTCCGCTTTGATCCACAGAGCCGCCACCTTGGCGGGCCCCGCCTTGATCAGCGCCAGGCTCTCCTCCAAGGCGGCCCGGAAGGCCGCCACGATCTTCGGGTTGGCGCTTACGAAGCGGTTGCTCGCCCAGACGAGGTTGAAGGTATGCGGCCCCCCCAGCACGTCATAGCTGTCGAGCACCTTGTGCGCGCGCGGGTCCTTCAGCTCCATCTCCTGGAACGGCGGCGAGCCGAAATGCCCGGTGATCTCGGAGCGACCGCCGAGCATCGCCGTCTGCGCATCAGGATGCCCCATCGAGACCGTCAGCGGATCGAGCTTGCCTTGCTGGCCAGGGCCAAAGGCTTTCTCGGCAGCCATCTGTAAGGTGATCGCCTGGATCGAACTCTTCACCGTCGGCAGCGCGATCTTGTCCTTGTCGGTGAAGTCCTTGATCGACTTGACGGCCGGGTTCACCGAGACCAACCAGAGCGGCATCGCGTTGAGCGCCGCCACGCCCTTGACCTGCAGGTTGGCCCGAGTCCGCCCCCAGATCGTCAGCATCGGCCCGACGCCGCCGGCGGCGAAGTCGAGGTTCCCCGAGAGCAGGGCCTCGTTCATGCCGGAACCGCCGGTGAAGCGCAGCCACTCGGTCTTGAGTTCCAAGCCCTGCTGGCGGGCCTGCTTCTCGAGGAGGTGCTCCTCCTCCATCACAGTGAGGGGCAGGTAGGAGATGCCGAACTGCTTGGCGAGGCGCACCACGGGGGCCTCTGCCTGGGCGGATCCCGAGCCGGCCAGAAGGCTCGCCGAGAGCAGGGCCGCGGCTCCGCAGAGCCGGATGAGACGGCCGAGTGCCATGTGTTCCTCCTGCGCAGGCCCGAATTCTCTGGTCCGGTGCCGAGGGCCACGATAGCCTCGTATCAACCGCTGTCAACGGTCATATGTCATATACATGAGTTGCCGATGTCAAATCGTATGCGCGCCGTCGCACCGCAGGCGCATTCCGCAGCGCCGTCACCGGGCGAGCCGCTGGCCGCGCGCTTGGCCGCTCCTCTGACTGCCCCGGTGGCTGCCCCCTTGGCGAGCCGTCCGCTCTACTTGCAGGCACGCGACCTGCTGCTGCGCCGGATCGTAGATGGGACCTGGAAGCCGGGCGGCTACCTGCCGAGCGAGCCGCAGCTGGCCTTCGACCTCGGCGTCTCCATCGGGACGATCCGCAAGGCCATGGAGGACCTCGTCGGGCAAGGCCTGCTGGAGCGCCAGCACGGACGCGGCACGCAGGTGGTGCCCCATTCAAGCGACCGGTCGCGGTTCCGCTTCCTGCGCTTCGTCCACGGCGACGGGCGGCCGTTCCGCCCCGTGGCGCACGTCCTCGCGGCTGGGACCGCACAGGCCGATGCCCAGGACCGCGCCGCCCTCGGACTGGGAGCGGGGGTGAAGGTGCTGGTCTTGTTGCGGACTCGGAGCGAGGACGGCGTGCCATTGATCTACGAGCGGATTGCCCTGCCGGCGGATCTTTTCGCCGCGCTGAAGGCGGAGCCCGGCGCCGAGATGCTGGAGGAGATCTACGTGCTCTACCAGGCGCGCTGCGGCCAGACCGTGGCGCGGGCGCGGGACACAATCGCCACCGACCGGGCGAGTTCTGCCATTGCGGACGCCCTCTGCTGTCCACCGGGGGCGCCCCTGCTGCTGGTGCGCCGGGTCGCCGTCGCCCTCACCGGCGAACCGATCGAGTACCGTCAGAGCTGGACGGCGGCGCTCCAGTACAGATCCGACCTCGATTGACGCTTGGCCTGACTAGGCGTGCATACCCCAGCGCTGCAGGGTGTGGCGTTCGATGGTCTGGAAGATGAGGTTCTCGACGCAAAGGCCGATGAGGATCACCGTCAGCAGCCCCGCGAAGACGTTGGGGATGTCGAGCATGTTCTTGTTCTCAAAGATGAACCACCCGAGACCGCCCGAGCCGGAACTTACCCCGAAAACCAGCTCCGCCGCGATGAGTGTGCGCCAAGCGAAGGCCCAGCCAACCTTGAGCCCCGTGAGGATGCTGGGGAAGGCCGCCGGGATCAGGATCTTGGTGATCAGCCGGGTGCCGCGCAGTCCGTAGTTGCGACCGACCATCTTCAGGGTCCGGCTGACCGAGAGAAAGCCCGAATGAGTGTTCAGCGCGATCGCCCAGGTCACGGAATGGACCAACACGAAGATGAGGCTGCCGTTGCCGAGGCCGAACCAGATTAGCGCCAGCGGCAGCAACGCGATCGCTGGCAACGGATTGAACATCGACGTCATCGTTTCGAGGAAGTCGGTGCCGATGCGCGAGCTGATCGCGATGCTGGTCAGCACCGTCGCCAACAGGATCCCGAGGGCGTAGCCTATCAGCAGCACCTTGATCGAGCCCCAGGCCCGCAGCACCAGCGTCCCGTCCGCGACCCCGTGAGCGAAGGCCGTGACAGTGGCGGTGAAGGTCGGGAACAGGAGGTCGTTGTCGAGGTAGCGTCCATAGGCCTCCCAGATTAGGGCCAGCACCGCCAGGATCACGAGCTTTCGTAGCCAGCCGTGATTGTAGAGGCGCTCGACCTTGGATAGCGGCTTCTCGACGATGGCGCCGCCATAGGCGCCGCCGGTGTCGCGGACGATCTCGGGGCGGGCGGCTCGAATGAGGATCGGGGACATGAGCGTCTTCGCGGTCTTAGACATTCTCCGCCTCCTTGATCTCTTCGGAAAAGAGCATCTGGTGGATGCGCTGCTCCAGTAGCAGTGTCTCCTGCGGTGAGCTGGCCGTGTTAAGCTCGGCCTTGACCTCGCCGGGATGGGGCGAGAGCAGGAGGATGCGGGAGCCGATCTTGATCGCCTCGGGGATCGAGTGCGTGACGAACAGGACCGTGAAGCGGGTCTCCTCCCACAGAGCCAGGAGCTCGTCCTGCATCCGCCGGCGGGTCAAAGCGTCGAGCGCCGCGAAGGGCTCGTCCATCAGCAGGATGTCGGGCTCCATCGCCATGCCGCGGGCGATGGCCACACGCTGCTTCATCCCGCCCGATAGCATGTGCGGATAGCTGTCGGCGAAGGCCGATAGGTTGACCTTGTCGATATAGTGCATGGCCCGCTCGTCGGCGGCCCGGCCAGCGAGGCGTCCCGAGGCTTCAAGGGCAAAAGCCACGTTCTGGCGCACGGTCTTCCAGGGCAGGAGCTGGTCGAATTCCTGGAACACCATCATCCGGTCCGGTCCGGGCTCAGTGACGGCCTGGTTTTTCAGGCGGATCTGGCCCTCGGTCGGCGCCATGTAGCCGCCGACCGACTTCAGCAAGGTAGATTTCCCGCAGCCCGAGGGTCCGAGCAGGACGAACCGATCGCTTGGGAACACATTAAAGCTGACCCGGTAGGTCGCTGTGACAAGGTGATGGGGGGTCTTATACTGCAGCGTAACGCCGCCGACTTCCAGCAGCGGCACAGTGAAGTCCGATGGCAAGCCTGTTACCAAGCTCATGACATCCTCCCTTAAGCCACGCGCATGGCGGCAATGCTCGTTTTGTAAGCGGTCTGATGCCGCCTTTGATTCGAGCAGTCGGTCTCCCGGATCCCAAGGCGTTGGGCCGGGCCGAACCACTCGCGACACGACTGGATACCAAGCACAATCCTTCCTGTAAATATAATAGCTATCTTTTATAAGACAGGAATATATACTCTCTGCGGTTCTGATATTCGTACGAGGGCCGAGGATAACGTGTGTGCTGGTTGAACAGGGAGACGTGTTCCTCGGTCAACAGGAAGGCCGCGGGTTGATTCACCTTCTACGCCAGCGCGAAACGGAGTAAGCTCGAATGTTCGCCCTCCCCGCAAGCGAACAAGCCTGTCAATCGTTTTCGCCTGCGTGAGAATCCGGGCGGACGTCCGGTTTAGGGCGGTGGTGGCAGTAGCCCGTACAACCGGGTTGGGTCGAAAGCGGAAGGGCTGCTTTGGAGTGGAGCGATCACAAAAGCGGACGGCCTGCTACACACGACCTAGCGTTACAGGCTGCTATGATGGTCGTCGATGCGCGGACGCAGCGTGGGTTCGACTCGCTCAGTTCCCCTGTCGCAAGTCGCCGTCCTGCTCGCGTGATCCGGCACCGCTCGACAGCGCAGGTTCGTCCCGCGGCGGGTGTCCGAACATGGCCTTGTAGGCGCGGCTGAAGGCTGCCTCCGACGCGTAGCTGACGCGCAATGCGACCTCACCAACACGCGCCTCGCGGGCGACCAGCATGTCCCGGGCAAGCGTGAGCCGCCACTCGTTCTGGTAGCGCAGGGGCGAGCGCCCGACGAGTGCCGTGAACCGCTCGCAGAAGCTCGACCGCGACATGCCGGCCGCGTCCGCCAGGGCCTCGACGCCCCAGGGACGTGATGGACGCTCGTGCATGACCTTCAACGCCCGGGCGATGCGGGCGTCCAAGAGACCTCCCAGCCATCCGGTGGTGTGCCCGCGCCGTACCCAGGTCCGAAGGGTGCGGATGACGATGACGTCGATGATCCGCGAGATCATCAGGGCCGCGCCTGGCTCGTCGTCGGTCACCTCGACCATCAGGAAGGGTACGATGCCCTCCAGCCACCCCGCCCCCTCGTCGCGCCGAATGTGGATGCGCCCGGGCAAGGCCGAGACCATGCCGCGCAGGGTGTAGGGATCGAACCAGAACTGACAAAGGATCACCGAAGCATGCGAGGCGGATGCCACCAGCCTGGCTCCTCCGAGCCCGCGAGGCAGAAGCACGAGATCGCCCGTGTCGATGACGACGCGTTCTTCGCCATCGCCCTCGACGTGGAGCGAACCCTCGGCGACCACGAGGACATGAGCGGCTCCGACCTCCAGGTCCAAGATCCCCGACGGCTCGACCTCAAGGGATCGGACGTGGTCCCCGGTGAGCCTGATCTGCGCCAGGACGAGGGAGAGGAGGTCGCCGGTGGCAACGCTCGGTCCACTCTCCGGAGGAGTGGTCAAGTTTTCCAGCAATCCGGTCATGGGTGCCATCGGCGTCCGTTTGTAAAAGCGCCTTCCGAAGCGAGGCATATCCCCCTGGAAAGACACCGCTTTCACGAAGCCCGGCGTTTCGGTCGCCGGCGTCCTCCGCGTGATTGCCCCCTGTCCCGATCCTCCGCCTCGCCGCTCACCCGAAGGGAACATCGATGACGACCGTCCAAAGACCCGGCCGTGACGCTTCGCGCTGGCTGAGCTCCTATTACTTCCTCCGTGCCGGGGTTTCCGTCGGCTGGGTCGCTGCTGCCTTCACCATCGGAAACGCCGTGACGCCGGCCGCGGCAGCGCTCGTGGTCGCCTATCCCGCCTGGGATGCCGTCGCCAACGTCATCGACGCGCGTCGCAGTGGCGGCTTGGCCGCCAATCCCAGCCAGGCCCTCAACGTGGCCGCCAGCACCGTCGTCGCCGTCGCGATAGCCGTCGCGCTCGGATGGGGCATGCACGCGGTACTGACGGTATTTGGGGTCTGGGCCATCCTGTCCGGCTTGTTGCAGCTTGCGACCGGTGTGCGGCGGTGGCAGGCGGGTGCCCAGTGGGCGATGGCGCTCAGCGGAGCCCAGTCAGCCCTCGCAGGCACCCACTTCATCTTCAAGGCGAACGGTGCCTTGACGCCGGGGATCACGGACATCGCCCCCTACGCCGCGTTCGGCGCCGTCTACTTCCTGGTCTCGGCCGTGTGGTTGACCGTGGTGTGTAGGGCGGTGACAAAACCATCCACTGGAGCGTCGGCGGGTTGCTGATGCGGCCGGGGTAAAAGCCGGCCAGTGGAGAGGCTTCTCTTTCGAGAGGGGCCCAGGATGTTTGCCGTGGAAGTCTACGCGGCCGTTCGGCAGTTCGTTTTCATCGACGGCCACTCTCGTCGCGAGGCAGACCGGGTATTCGGGCTCAATCGCGAGACGATTGCCAAGATGTGCCGGTTCTCATTGCCACCGGGCTATACTCGCACCAAGCCGATCGAGAAGCCGAAGCTGGGGCCGCTACTGCCGGTGATCGATGCGATCTTGGAGGCGGACCGGATCGCACCCATCAAGCAGCGGCACACGGCCAAGCGGATCTTCGAGCGTCTGCGCGACGAGCACGGCTACGCTGGCGGCTACACGGTGGTGAAGGATCACGTCCGGATCGCACGCGCGAGTGGGCGGGAGACCTTCGTACCGTTGGCGCACCCGCCGGGCCATGCCCAGGTCGACTTCGGCGAGGCGGTCGCCACCATCGGCGGCGTGGGCCGGAAGATCCACTTCTTCTGCATGGACCTGCCGCACTCCGACGCCTGCTTCGTGAAGGCGTATCCGCAGGAGACCACCGAGGCGTTCCTCGACGGGCATGTCGCTGCCATGGAGTTCTTCGACGGCGTGCCGCTGTCGATCCTCTACGACAACACCAAGATCGCGGTCGCCAAGATCTGCGGCGGAGGCCAGCGCGAACGTACCCGTGCCTTTACCGAGCTGGTGAGCCACTACCTGTTCCGGGACCGCTTCGGGCGTCCGGGCAAGGGCAACGCCGAAGGCCTGGTCAAGTACGCCCGGTCCAACTTCATGACCCCGGCCCCGGAGGCGGCCTCGTTCGAGGCGCTGAACGCGGATCTGGAGCGACGCTGCCGGACCCGGCAGGATGAGCGGGCCGGACAGCATGCCGAGAGCATCGGCACGCGACTGGTCGCCGATCGTGCCGTTCTGCGTTCCTTGCCGGCGGTCCCGCTGGAGCCGTGCGAGAAGCGGGCTGGGCGCGTCTCCTCGACCGCGCTGGTTCGCTACCGCTGCAACGACTACTCGGTGCCGACCGCCTACGGCTTCCGGGACGTGCTGGTGAAGGGCTTCGTCGAGGAGGTCGTAATCCTGTGTGGCGGCATCGAGATCGCCCGGCATGAGCGCAGCTACGGCACCAGCGTGTTCGTGTCCGATCCGCTGCATTACCTCGCGCTGATCGAGATCAAACCGAACGCCCTCGACCAGGCGGCCGCGCTCCAGGGCTGGGATCTGCCCGAAGCGTTCCAGCACCTGCGCCACCTCCTGGAGGCGCGCATGGGTAGGCGATCCACCGCTCGGCCCAGATCGCGATGCGGCGATCGCGAGGTGCAATCTCCATCGGCTGCCAGGGTTTCGACATGGCTGCCCCAATGGCGCTGCCCCACCCTGAGAAAGTGAGGCGTGGCAAGGTGTGGCGGTGTGGCGCCTGAAATGCCTTGCCCCACTGCCACACTTGCCCCACCACCCTTTAGGGTGGGGCAGGTGTGGCGGGGCGGGGCACCGGGGTTTCCGGGCCGAGGCGAGGTGGGGCGGATGGAGGCAGCGTTGCGGCGCAAATACCGGATCAGGATGCTTGTCCATTCGAGCAAAAGTCCCGACGCACCTGCCGTCCGGACTCCAAGGGAAACCCCAGGTCCTTGATGCTGGCAAAGGCGCTCACTTCGTCACGATCGTCGTCGATGAAATGACGAAAGACGAGATCAAGACAAGGAACTACGTCGGCCTGCTCGGGGCTCAAGTCGTCTTCGACCGGTGGGAGAGCTACATCTACTAATCGCTGGCCGTCTCTCCGACTTCGATGAACGAGCGCTTGTTCCGCTTCTCGTCACGGCCCTCGACCACCACGAACATCCCGGAGGCAAGCCAAGCCTTCAGCATCGCCTTCACCCGCCCCTTGCCGCCGACGTCGAGTTCGATCCCGAGCGCACCGGCGATGGCGATGCCGGCCCAATCCTTCGCCTGCGCGTCCTCCCGCCACCGGCCGGCGGCGACCGCGCGCTGCGCCTTCCGAAGGTCGTCGACTGTCACGCCTTCCAGCATGTCCGGCCATTGCCAGGGCTCGACCACAGCGACGTGATCCCCGCCGCTGGGCCCGTTGCCCAGCTCGACCGATGCGAGTTTGAACCAATCGCTGCGGTCCGAGGGCGGCGCGAGGTTGGCCTTGCCGTTGTCGGCCCGGAAGTAGCCGCGGTGCGAGGCAAAGTTGGCGCGCTTGGCTTGATCCTTCGACATCGGATTGAGGACCCGCGCCGAGCGAGCCGCGGCAAGCAGCGCACCGGCCCCGCGCCCGTCCTCGACCGTGAACTCGGCGCCGCCGCCCTGGCCCTTCCGGACGTGGTGCACGAGCTCGATCGCAGCCCGGCCGGTCTCGGCCACCCGATTCCAGGCCTTCGCGACCAGATCGATCGCCGCGTTGTCGTTCTCGCTGACCCGATGCGAGGACACGAAGGGGTCGACCATCGCCACGTCAATCCGGTTGGCGACGATCGTCGCGACCAGTCCCTCGACCACCGGTTCGGCGACCTTGGCCCCATCCTTCGTCGTAATCGCGATGACGATTTCCGACGTCCGACCGCTGTCGAGGAACAGCCGACCCTCAAGCTCCCGCGCCTCGATGCCGTAACGAATGCAGATCGCGGCCACGCGCCTTTCAATCTCTTCCAGCGGATCTTCCAGCGCCACGTACCAGACCCGCAGGCAGGCCGGCGGCGTCACTCCGAGCAGCGGCCGGCCCGTCACCATGGCGATTGCCTCGACGAGCACGAGGCTCGACTTGCCGACCGCACCGGGCGCCACCGTCGTCGACAGGAACCGTCGGATCAGGTGCCGACCGTACAGCCATTCCCGCGGTGGGATCGTCGCCGGGTCGCGCCACCGGTACGGCGTCGCCTGGATCGTCACCGGCGCCGGGCCGGCGCCTGCCGCTACATCCGGCGCGTCGGGTGCGAACGGGGCGAACTCGACGTGATCGTCCGCCGACAGGTGCTCTGCGTCCGCCATCAGCGCCGAGCCTCCCGGATTGCGTCGTTCATGTCGCCGGGCACCCGCGGGGTCGCGAGGATGACGTCGCGGCCGGCCGCGTGCCACCGCGCCCCGCATTCTCGTGCCGCCGCCGCGCTGGCGCCGCCGTCGTCCGTCTCGCAAAGGATCGTCAGCGCCTCGATGCCGGGCAGCACCGGGAACGTGCGGATCGCACCGACCGAACCGAGCGCCCATGCCGGCAGGATGCCGAGCTGCCGAGCCGCAAGGCACGTCTCGACGCCTTCGCCGATCGCCAGCCCGCGCGTCACCGCGTCGTCCGGGTCGAGCTTCACAGCCGCGCCGCCGGCCGGCCCGAACATCTTGCGGCCGACCTTGGTCCCGTCGGGCGCGAGCGCGGTCCGGTGAACAGCCTGCGGTTGATCGGTGCGGACGCATCGCAGCGCCGCGACCATGACCGGCAACCGTTCTTCGCCGAACGCGCACGCCGCGTGGAAGCGCAACACCTCACCGGCGACGGTCGCGGGCAGGTCGAGGCCGCGCGAGGCCAGGTAGCGCTCGACCAACGTGCCGGTCGGATTGCCGACCGAGTACCACACGCCAAGCGCGCGTCGGCGCCGGTCCGCGTCCACCCCCGCAGCCCGTGGCGACACCCGAGAAAGCGGGGCTGGCGCAGGCTTCGCTTGGCCGCGACGCTCCCGACCCAACCCAAGCCGCCCGGCGATGTAGTCCTTCACCGCGCGCCAGTCGTCGCCAGCATGGCTATGCACGCGTAGCCCATCGGGCGATTCGGGGCCCGGGCGCACGGTGACGCTGCGATCCCGCGCCGAGTGACCGGGACCTGGGCACAACACCTGATGCCCTGCCACCTCGCCGCCGAGGGCGTGCGCCATCTCGCGCAGCGTCATCACGGGCGATGGTCTTGGCGCGTGGTCGCCAGCACGATCGCGACGTCGGCCGGCGCGACGGCGTGCACGAGGTCGAGCCATTCCGCCTCGCGCTCCGGCCGGGTCTCAATGGTGGCGACTGGCTGGCGGTGCTTGACCGTCCACTGTGCGGTCTCGGCGTACAGCGGTACCACGGGCTCGGACGCGACGATGGTCACGGCTCCGCAGCGCGCGAGGAAGGCGATGATCGATTTCCGGTCGAACCCGTTCGGGCCGAGCGCCGCCGCGAGGTCGTCACCCACGATGAGTATCGTCGGCGGGTCGGCCGACACGGTGAACGGACGCCGGCTCTGCGCTACCATCACCAAGCCGCATCCCTCGAAGCGAACAGCCCAGAGCAACGGACGCCGGTGCGGCGCGGTCTGCGACGCACGCGAAAGGGCGGCGTCGAGCGCATCGCGCCCGGCCCCGGTGAACGAGACGTGCATCGGATTACCCTGCTAATCTCAAGTTGGCGGAGCTGAAGATTGATTCGGCAACGAGGAGCACCAAGATGCCGAAGTTTTTAGTCACCTACGACTTGCAAGACGCGCCGCATGATCCGCATGCTACGTTCATCGCGGAAGCTGAAGGGTTAGGCTGGCACGCATGGTCCCTTAGCGGAAGGAACGTTTGGTACAAGCTTCCAAACACAACGCTAAGAGGTGAATTTAATACGTTGTCTAGTGCGGTTGCTGCTTTCAAGAAGGTCTGGACTGCAACAAGAAACCGCGGATATCGTGTAACAATTGAGAAATGGATCGTTGTCGAGTGCGTGGCGGCATCCTACGATTCAAACGTGCAGCAGCCGAGCGAGTGATCGTTGCGCCCCAGGCGTCGCGCATTGGCCGACCGACTCCCGTCAGCTGGGATCGACCGACCCCGCCCATGGCGCGCGGATCTCGGAAAGGGTCAAACGTCGGGCTTGGTGATGATCGCGTAGCTCGCCAGCGCCCGCCGCCGGTCGAGGGCGTCGAGACGCCCGATCTCCGCGAGCGCCGTCGGCAGCGCGTCCACGTCCGTCTCAGCGGCGCGCAGGGCCGCCACGGCAGCGCGACCGCGGGGCCGGTGATTAGATGCACGATTGCGAGTAGGCACCGCACCCGTGCGACGCGCTCGCTCTGATCGAGGCCCGCTGCGAACGGTCTCCATGCGTCTATGCTCGGGATCACGGCCGGCGCTTGATCTGCGCGGCGATGTCGTCGAGCACCGCGGCCTGCTTCGAGCTGGGCGGCCGTCCTCGACACCACGCGCGAGCGTGAACTTGGGCTTGGTGTCCGCCCATGCCCAGAGCAGGCGTGAGGCAAGGCCGTCGTCTGGGCCGTTGAGGATCATCTCAAGCTTGTCGGGCTGGACGCCGCCCAGCACGCCGATGCTGAGGTGTCGGATGTGTAGCGGCTCTGGGTTCTTCATCCGGTCGACGACGTACGATCTTCCGCCATACATCTCGATCGCGAAGGCTCGATCGGACCCGCCGCCGCCATACTTGTCGAAGGCGCCGAGCCATCCAGCCAACTCGTCGCGCACGAGGAGCAGGCCGCGTGGCAGGCCTGCCGCCAATGCGCCGAGTGCCTCAACGGTAGCGTCGGCGACGCGAATACGAGCGCAGACCGGAGCCGGCGGTTCGTGGGCATTGTCCGGCATCGGCGGCACATCTGGGTCACCGTTCTTTACGGCTGTCTTAACTTCGATTTTCCAAGCCTCGACCCGCGCGTCGCATGCTTGCTTCATGGTGGCGTGCTCCTGCTGCACCAGCTCGAAGCCGTAGGCCATCCGATCTTCGGCAAAGCGCACCAGCGAGAATGCCGCGTCCATGCTCGGTGACTTCGACGAGGACGGGGGTCCGACTAAACTGCACCACAAGACCGGTTGCTCAGTCCAAGCCGTACCGGCCTGAGGCCAGCGCACGTTTGCGATCGTCGCACCGACGCTCGCGAGCAGCGCCACCGAAACGTAGTCCACCGGCGCCGAAGCACTCCGAGCCTTGCGCTCGCACCAGTCGGCCCACGGACCGAGGAGGTATAGCGGGAAGGCGGGAGCCGGGCGGCGGCCAGTTCCGAGCAGACTGAGATCCGGCTCACCCCAGGAACCATGCCCTTCTGTGCCGGCAGTGCTTCTAGCGCCAATAGGTGCATGATGACGATCGTGCCAGTCGTCGGCGGCCGCCGGTCCGAGACACTCCAACTCGTTGGCGGATGGGGCGAATTTCATGCCCGCACCTCCAGATTGTCGGTTGCGGGATGTTGGCCGGGGGCAGGCGTCCGTCGCTCTGCCTGCTCCGCCTTAAACTTCTTCAGTTCGGCAAGGACGCTGGCCGCCACGCGGACGTTCGCGATCAGGCACCGAACTGAATATTTGAGACCGGCATCATCGCCGGCTTCGACGTAGCTCTGACCGATCCGGGCATGGATCTCGGCGCCGGCCAAGGTTTCCGCGATGAACGCGCGGTAGGCATCGAGCAAGCCGTACGCGATGTGATCGCGAGGCGAGTGGGGGGCACTCATGCGCGCCTCCCGTCAGCCTGCCCGAAGGCCAAGTCTGCCATGGCCGCGTCGAACGCAGGGCTTAAGGCGAAGCACGCAACGATGCGTGCGGTCTGGATTTCGCTGGCAGCGAGTGCTATTTCGAAAGCGTCGATCGAGCGAGCGACAACTTCCGAGGGACGTGAGCGCTGGCTGGCGCTCCGTCCCTCAACTGTTTTAGCCATGTGCTATGCGGCCTCGATCATGAGCGATGTCATGAAAGCGCGAATGCTTTCGTCAGTGACGCGGCTCGATCCATAGACTTTCACCGTGACGAGCTTTCCCTCGGCGATCAGCCGGTAAAGTGTGGTCCGGCCGACACCGAGCATATCGCAAGTGTCGTTGATCCGATGCAAAAGCTTCCCATCTGGCGCTCGCAGGTCTTCCTGCAGCGTCTGAATGCTTTGTGTACTCATGGCGATTGTCCTCGTGTGCCCGCCGGTGCTCTAGCGGATGACAAGGAACTTCGCCTCATTCGACCTCGATGTCTCCGGGGAAATACGGGGAAATACGGCGCAATTAGAGCTAGGGACAAAACCGTTTGGCCAGAGTTCGGCAGATGAGGGCGCAGGCGAGGGTCGTGAAGGCGAGGTGGAGGTCAGTGCGTCGCTCGTAGCGGATGGTCAGCCGGCGGAAGCGAGCCAGCCACGCCAGCGTGCGTTCGACGATCCAGCGGTAGCGGCCGAGGTGTTGGCTGCTCTCGATGCCGCGCCGGGCGATGCGCGGTGTGATGCTGCGCGCCCGGCACTCACCTCGACACCGGCGATGATCGTAGCCCTTGTCAGCGTGCAACTTGTCCGGTCTGCGCCGAGGGCGACCCCGACGCCCTGTGCGCACGCCCGGCACCGCGTCGAGGGTGGCGGCCAGCATGCGGCTGTCGTGGCAGTTGGCTCCGGTGAGCGTCAGGCCGATGGTTCGACAGGCTCACCATGAGGGGCGTGCCGTTGGCGTACACGACGAGGTGGCGCTTCGTCCCCGGCTTGCCCCGATCCGTCGGGTTCGGCCCCGTCG
Source organism: Methylobacterium sp. J-059 (assembly GCF_022829485.1). NCBI lineage: Bacteria > Pseudomonadati > Pseudomonadota > Alphaproteobacteria > Hyphomicrobiales > Methylobacteriaceae > Methylobacterium > Methylobacterium sp. J-059. The sequence continues at coordinate 21,637 of NZ_JAKSYA010000020.1, read as the reverse complement.
CGAGCCTTTTTTTCGCCGGCAGGCTCGCACTGTCGAGGGCGGCCCGTGACCAATCAAGCGCGTCTGCATCTTGAAGCTGCTCCAGCATCACGCGATGCAGTGCGGCCCAGACGCCAGCTGCCTGCCACACGCCCAGCCGCCCTCAACTCGTCTTGCCGCTGCAGCCGACATCGGAGCGCGGCACATGCTTCCACTGCATGCCCGTGCGCAGAACCAGAATGATGCCCGCCAGTGCCGCCCAATCCGAAGCGCGCGGCCGACCACCCTTCGGCTTCTCCGGCTCGCATGGAAGAAGCGGCTCGATCACCGCCCAGAGGTCGTCAGGTACAAGAGTGCCCATGCCCGCCTAACCCGCTCAACGCGGTTTTGTCCCGCGCTCTTATTCTCTGCTCGCCTTATAGCGGTACAATTCCTCTACGAACCGCTCTATCTCACGCTTATCTGGATACCCTCCGTTTTCCTCAAACCAGAGACGCGCCACCTGATTTAGAATAGATCTTTTTTTTGGATAATCATTTTGAACTATATAATGCGCGATAAACCCAGCTAATCTAGACCATTCGTATTTCATCGGTCGACCAGCCCGAGCTTTTGGATTGGTGACCATGACCTTGCTTGCGCCGGCAACAGGCCATAAAAGTTCTACATGCTTTCTAAAAACTTGGAGACCTTCTGCGCGCCAGGTTTCTTTAGTTCCTGGCACTGATGAATCGATAGTTGCTGTAATGTGAGTATTTTTGTGGTCATATTCCAAGAAGTACCCGGACTCCTTTTTCAGAGCGTTAATCCAGTCCGAACCCTGCAAGAAAAAAGTATTGGCTACTCGGACGACGTCATTTCTCGTTCGTGTTATTTTCTCAGCACGCGATCTTATTTTCTCGGCCTTCAAGGCCTCAAAAAGTTTAACCAAGGCATGACTCGGCAGCACCTCCTGAGTAGCACCAAACTCGACGGCTTCTTTCAAAGATAGCCATTGCGCATTTTCGGCCATGGTCATTTCAATCTACTATAGCGTATTTTGCCCAAGCATCCATCAACTCGCGCCGCTTCTCGAAAAGATCGCCGCGCCGATATGCACGTTCGACCTTGGACTCGACGGTGTGAGCCAGAGCCATCTCAACCACCTCGGACGGGAAGTGGGTCGTCTCGGAAGCCCAATCGCGGAACGACGACCGGAAGCCGTGAACCGTGAGATCGGTGCGCTCCATTCGTCGAAGCAGCACGAGCATCGCCATGTTGGACAGCGGTTTGCCGCGCCGTCCGCCAGGGAACACGAATATTTCGTCGAGACCGCGCATCTGAGCCAAAAGGGTCAGAGTGGCTTTGGAGAGCGGCACCCTGTGCTCCGCACCGCTTTTCATCCGCTCCGGAGGCACAACCCAAATCCCAGTCTCCATGTCGATCTCGGACCAGCGGGCGCCGAGTGCCTCACCCGTGCGGGCTGCGGTCAAGATAGTGAAAAGCATTAGTTTGGAAGCAAGGCCCGGCTGGCTTTCAAGCAGGCGCATAAATGCCGAGACCTCGACGAAGGGGAGGGCGGCGTGGTGCGAGACACGCTGGATCTTGGCACGCCGTGGGAGAAGGTTTTGAAGGTGCCCGCGCCAACGGGCCGGGTTTTCGCCTACTCGAAATCCTCGAGCCTTCGCCCAATCGAGAATGGATTCGATTCGACCGCGGACCCGCACGGCGGTTTCCGGCTTCGTGGTCCAGATCGGTTCGATCGCCTTCGTCACAAGCGCAGTATCGATCGCCTGAACTGACCGGTCGCCAAATACCGGATAGACGTAGGCTTCGAGCGTGGCAGCCCATTGCGCGCCGTGCTTGGCGTTGCGCCACCCAGCCTTGTGCGCCTCGATGTACGCCTCCCCGCACTGCCGGAAAGTCATAGCGCGGGCTGCCTCGACAACGGCGTCGCGACGCTGCTGCTGCCTGGCTTCGATTGGGTCGACGTTGTCGAAGCAGAGCTTCCGGCAAATGAGGGCTTTGTGACGCGCCTCGACGAGAGAAAATGTGTTCGCCGATCCGAGACCCATCTCGCGCGATTTGCCGCACAGGGTGTATCGAAAGACCTAGCTTTTCCCGCTCTTACCAGACACCTGAAGCCACAGCCCACCGCCGTCTCCATAGAGACCGGGGGTCTTCAGGCGGGCAACAGCGAGGGCAGTGAGCTTACCTTGCATACTATTCGCATCCACGACGCTATCCACATCGTAGGCGAGAATTTGGAAGAACGCCAGCGGCTGCTTGCGAACTGCCCTAACGGGCAAATGCTAGCTTCTCAGGGGCTTAGCGGCCATTAGCGAACGGCTACGGATGGGTCGTTGGCGGAAGCGGATGGGAATCGAACCCACCGTACGCTTTGGGCGTACCACTGGTTTTGAAGACCAGGAGGGCCACCAGACCCCGTTCGCCTCCGCCGACCGGGATAGCATCGTCCGGCCCGGGGTCCAAGCGCGCGCGGAGGCCGAAGCGTCGCGGCCGGAGCGCCGGGCGCGCGGCGCGACCGGGCGAATGCCCGATTCGTAATAATTTCGCCACACTGTGGTGGCTCTGCATCAGCCATGCCGTTTCTGCGATCCAGGACTTCGGAGGCCCCGTCGGCGAGGCCCGACGAGGGCGGTGCCTCCGTCCCCGACGCGCTGCGGGCGGGGCCGCGCGGGCCCGGCTGGATCGGCGCCGGGGTGGTCGTCACCGCCCTGATCTCGGCGATCGCCACCTTCCTGGTGCTGGCCGGCGTCATCCGCGTGACGCCGACGCCGACGATCGGCGTCACCCTGCTCGCCATCAACGTCGCCCTGGTGCTCGGGCTCGCGGTGATCATCGCCTGGGAGGCGCGGGTCTTCCTGCATGCGCGGCGCGCCAACGCGGCGGTGGCCCGGCTCCACACCCGCATCGTCGGCCTGTTCTCGCTGATCGCGATCCTGCCGACCTGCCTGCTGGCCGTCGTCGCCTCGGTGACGATCGACCGCGGCCTCTCCCTCGGCTTCACCGACCGGGTCCGCGACGTGGTGCTGAAATCCGTCGAGGTGGCCGACGCCTACCAGGAGAACCAGTGCCAGTCGCTGGCGCGCGAGATCCGCATCCTCAACGACGACCTGACGCGGGCGCGGCCGAACTTCGACGTCAACCGCGACTGGTTCGAGGGCTTCCTCACCACCCGCGCGACCAATCTCGGCCTGCCGGTCGCCCAGATCATGCGCGGGCCGAACGAGGTGGTGGCGCGCGCCAAGATCGACGTGCTCAAGACGACGCGCCTGCCCTCGGCCGCCGCCTTCGAGGACGCGGCCAAGTCCAGCGACCCGATCTGCCTGCTGCCGACCGAGGGCCGCGTCTTCGCGGCGATGTTCCGGATGCCGGCCTACGACGACGCGGTGCTGCTGGTGCAGCGCGAGGTCAACCAGCTCGCCATCGACTTCCCCGGCGTGTCGCGCGCGGCGGCGGCCGAGTACCTCACCTACGATTCGCTGCGCACCTCGATCCAGGTGACCTTCGCCTCGATCTTCGTGCTGATCGCGCTGATCGCGCTGCTCTCGGCGGTGTGGTTCGGGATGAACTTCGCCAACCGCTTCGTCGCCCCGATCCGCCGCCTGATCAACGCCGCCGACCAGGTCGCCTCGGGCAACTTCTACGCTCAAGTTCCGGCGCGGAAGACCGACGGCGACCTCGCTCATCTCGGCGAGAGCTTCAACAAGATGACGCAGGAGCTGCGCCGCCAGCATGCCGGGCTGACCGCGGCGAGCGACCTGATCGACCGCCGCCGGCGCTTCACCGAGGCCGTGCTGTCGGGGGTCTCGCCCGGCGTCGTCGGCGTCGATGCCGCTGGCTTCGTCACCATCGCGAACCCGGCCGCCGAGCGGATGCTCGATCTCGCCGACGGCGCGCTCGTCGGCCAGCGCCTGTCCGACGCGGTGCCGGAGCTCGCCCCGCTCCTGCCCGGCGCCGAGGGGCGCCAGCGCGCGCAGGCGCACCAGATCCAGCTCACGCGGGGCGGGCGCGAGCGCACCATCGCGGTGCGGGTCACCAGCGAGCAGGCGCAGGGCGGCGCGCGCGGCTTCGTGGTGACGGCCGACGACATCACCGACCTCGTCTCGGCCCAGCGCACCTCCGCCTGGGCGGACGTCGCGCGCCGCATCGCCCACGAGATCAAGAACCCGCTGACCCCGATCCAGCTCTCGGCCGAGCGCATCCGGCGCAAGTACGGCAAGGTCATCACCGCCGACAAGGAGGTGTTCGACCAGTGCACCGCGACGATCATCCGCCAGGTCGACGAGATCAAGCGCATGGTCGACGAGTTCTCCTCCTTCGCCCGGATGCCCAAGCCCGCGATCGCCGAGAACGACCTCACTGAGATCGCCAAGCAGAACCTGTTCATGATGCGGGTGGCGCACCCCGACATCGACTTCGCCTTCACCGCGCACGGCCTCGGCGGCACCGGCACGGCGGAGGCCGAGAAGATCACCGCGGCCTTCGACATCCGCCTGCTGAGCCAGGTGATCACCAACATCCTCAAGAACGCCGTCGAGGCGGTGGCCGAGGTGCCGGAGGCCGAGCTCGGCAAGGGCAAGATCGGCTTGAGCCTCACCGTCGAGGAGGGCTTCGCCACGATCGCGGTGACCGACAACGGCAAGGGATTTCCCGTCGAGGGGCGCCAGCGCCTGCTGGAGCCCTACATGACGACCCGCGAGGGCGGCACCGGCCTCGGGCTGGCGATCGTGAGCAAGGTGCTGGAAGAGCACGGCGGCGGGATCGAGCTGAACGACAACCCCGCCGGCCGCGGCGGCCAGGTGCGCATGCGCGTGCCCCGCGCGCTGTCGCCCGCGGACGACGCGGTCGCGGGCCCGGCCCGCCCCAACCCTGACGAGAAGGGCGCCGCGACGACGGCCCCCCGAGAGATTGCGGAGATGCAGCCATGAGCGCCGATATCCTGGTGGTCGACGACGAGGCCGACATCCGCGACCTGGTCGCCGGCATCCTCGACGACGAAGGCCACCGCTCGCGCACCGCGGGCAGCTCCGACGAGGCGCTCGCCGCGATCGAGGCGCGCCGCCCCCACCTCGTCTTCCTCGACATCTGGCTGCAGGGCTCGCGCCTCGACGGCCTGCAGGTGCTCGACCTGATCAAGGCGTCCCACCCGGACCTGCCGGTGGTGATGATCTCGGGCCACGGCAACATCGAGACCGCGGTCTCGGCGATCAAGGCGGGCGCCTACGACTTCATCGAGAAGCCGTTCAAGGCCGACCGGCTGATCCTGGTGGCCGAGCGCGCGCTCGAGGCCTCGCGCCTGCGGCGCGAGGTCCGCGACCTCACCGCGCGCTCCGGCACCGCCAACCGCATCGTCGGCGGCTCGGTGGCGATCAACCAGCTGCGCCAGACGCTGGACCGCGTCGCCCCGACCAACGCCCGGGTGATGATCACCGGGGCGCTGGGCTCCGGCAAGGAGCTCGCCGCGCGCGGCCTGCACAAGGCCTCGGCCCGGGCGAGCGGGCCGTTCGTGCTGCTCAACGCGGCCGCGATCCTGCCGGAGACGATGGAATCGGAGCTGTTCGGGGTCGAGGCCGGCGGCGAGCAGGGGAGGCGGGTCGGCGCGCTGGAGGAGGCGCATGGCGGCACCCTCTACCTCGACGAGGTCGCCGACATGCCGCGCGAGACGCAAGGCCGGATCCTGCGCGTCCTCGTCGACCAGAACTTTCAGCGCGTCGGCGGCACCACCCGCGTCCACGTCGACGTCCGCATCATCTCGTCCTCCTCCCGCGACCTCGCCGAGGAGATCGCCGCCGGGCGCTTCCGCGAGGACCTGTTCCACCGGCTCTCGGTGGTGCCGATCCGCGTGCCCTCGCTCTCGGAGCGCCGCGAGGACGTGCCGGAGCTGATCCAGTTCTTCATGGACAACATCTCGGCCCAGACCGGGCTGCCGCGCCGGGTCATCGGGCAGGACGCGATGGCGGTGCTGCAGTCGCACAACTGGCCGGGCAACGTGCGCCAGCTCAAGAACAACGTCGAGCGGCTGATGATCCTGACGCAGGCCGACCCGGACCAGGAGATCACCTCGGAGATGCTGCCCTCCGAGATCGGCGCCCTGGTGCCGACGACCCCGAACGGCGCCGGCGGCGAGAAGCTGATGAGCCTGGCGCTGCGCGAGGCGCGCGAGATCTTCGAGCGCGAATACCTCGTGGCGCAGATCGCCCGCTTCTCGGGAAACATTTCCCGGACCGCCGAATTCATCGGCATGGAGCGCTCGGCCCTGCACCGCAAGCTGAAGTCCCTGGGGATCGGCCCCTGAGCGCCTTGCGGGCGGATGACGGAAGCGGTGAGAAGCAACCCCCGTTCGTCGCGTGCGGAGCCGGTTCGGGTCTTGCATCGGCGCCGGAATTGAACCTGTAATGCACGATTCCGCTCCGCGGCGGGCTCCTCAAGACCAGCGCTGCGGCGGCAGGATCGATGCCGCGGATAGAACGAAAACCCGCTCCCGAAGGCGGGCGCCAAGACAACAAAGGACAAGAAGATGGCGGCCGAACGCGCACAGAACCTGCAAGACACCTTCCTCAACCATGTCCGCAAGAACAAGATTCCGTTGACGATCTTCCTCGTCAACGGCGTCAAGCTGCAGGGCGTGGTGACTTGGTTCGACAACTTCTGCGTGCTGCTTCGCCGCGACGGCCATTCCCAGCTCGTCTACAAGCACGCGATCTCGACGATCATGCCGGGCCATCCCGTGCAGCTGTTCGAGCCGGACGAGACCGCCCCCGAGAAGGCGTGACCGGGCGCTCCTGACGCGCGGCCGGCCCCGGTCCGCGCGAGCGTGTTCCGCGCCATCTTGGTTCGCCGGCTGCTCAGCCCCATCTGAGGGGTTCCGAAACGCATCACGCCGCCGCCCCGACGGGCGGCGGCTCAAGGATTCCATGACCGAGACGCTGACCTCCGGCGAGGCCCGACTGCAGGCGATGGCCGCGCCGGAAGGCGAGATCGCCGCCGCGACCCACACCCTCGTCATCGGTCCCTACCTCAGCCGCACCGCGGCCGCGTCGCCGCACGGGCCGGCGCCGGTCTCGCGCTCGACGCAGGCGCGGCTGGAGGAGGCGGTGGGGCTGGCCGCCGCGATCGAGCTCGACGTGGTCGAGGCGATCCCGCTCAGCCTCGCCCGCATCCGGCCCTCGACCTATCTCGGCAAGGGCCGCGTCGAGGAGATCGCCGGCCTGATCAAGGCGAGCGAGATCGGCCTCGTGGTGATGGATTGCGCGCTGTCGCCGGTGCAGCAGCGCAACCTCGAGAAGGAATTCGGCGCCAAGGTCATCGACCGTACCGGCCTGATCCTCGAGATCTTCGGCCGCCGCGCCTCGACGCGCGAGGGCACGCTCCAGGTCGAGCACGCCCACCTGGCCTACCAGAAGTCGCGGCTGGTGCGGTCCTGGACCCACCTGGAGCGCCAGCGCGGCGGCTTCGGCTTCCTCGGCGGCCCCGGCGAGACCCAGATCGAGGCCGACCGGCGCATGATCCAGGAGCGCATGACGCGGATCGAGCGCGACCTCGACGCCGTCACCCGCACCCGCGGCCTGCACCGGCAAAGCCGGGCGCGCGTGCCCTACCCGATCGTGGCGCTGGTCGGCTACACCAATGCCGGCAAGTCGACGCTGTTCAACGCCCTGACCAAGGCGCAGGTGGTGGCGCAGGACATGCTGTTCGCCACTCTCGACCCCACCGCCCGCGCCACTAAGCTGCCGCACGGCGAGACCGTGATCCTGTCCGACACCGTCGGCTTCATCTCCGACCTGCCGACCGCGCTGATCGCCGCCTTCCGCGCCACGCTGGAAGACGTGATCGAGGCCGACATCCTGCTCCACGTGCGCGACGTCGCCCACGTCGATTCCGAGGCGCAGGCCGAGGATGTCGGCACGGTGCTGGGCGAGCTCGGAATCGAGATGTCGGCCGACCGGATCATCGAGGTCTGGAACAAGGCGGACCTGCTCGACGGGGGCGAGCGCACGCGCCTCGCCAACCTCTCGGCCCACGACCGCAACGACCGCGACGGCGCCGCACCGGTGCTGGTCTCGTCGCTAACGGGGGAGGGGCTGTCGGCGCTGACCGCGCGGATCGAGGCGCGCATCGCCCGCGCGCGCTCGACCTTCGCGGTCATCCTCGGCCCCGAGGAGGGCGCGGCCCTGCACTGGCTCTACGAGAACGCCGAGGTGCTCGACCGGCGCATGGAGGAGGGCGGCACGCTGCACCTTGCCATTCGGATCGCGCCGGAGAAGGAGCCGCGCTTCCTCAACCGCTTCGGCGGCGCCCGCCGGCTCAGCCGGGCCGGGTAGTCCCGACCCGCGCGGGCGCCCGCCTCATGCTCGACGACAGGGCCGCACAGCGCGCGCAGGACGAGAACACCGTCCTGCGGCTGATGCAGCGCGCCACCGGCGGTCGCCTGCTGGTCCTGCGCGTGGTGATCGTGCTCGTGCTGCTGATGGCGGCGCAGGTCTACGACGGCTCGCTGCACGCGCTGAGCCACTGGTTCATCCTCGGCCTCTATGCGGCGGGCTCGGTCTGGTTCGGCCGGGCCGAGCGCGGGGAGGGGCGCCACGCGGAAGGCTTCGCCTGGGCCGGCACCGGGCTGAACGCCGGGCTGGCGATCTACGTCCTCGTCGAGCACATGCTGGCGGGCGCCGCCGACGATGGCGGGGCCGCCGACGCGGTGAGCCGGCTGCCGGCCTTCCTGCTGCTGCTGCAGACCGCGCTCAGCATGCGCGTGTGGCACGCGGCCCTGTTCTCCGGCACGGTCGTCTTCGCCTGGGGCGCCGCGATCCTCGTCGGCCTCGTCAATCCGGCCGGCTTCCTCGGCCCGCATGTCGATCTCGGCGAGCAGGTGCCGGGGCTGCTGACCTTCCTGGCCGCGAGCGTCGTGGTGGTCGACGGGGTCGCGCGCCTGCGCCACGCCGCCGGCGAGGCCGTGCGCCTCGAGCACGAGCGCACGCAGCTCGCCCGCTTCGTTCCCGACGGCGTCGCGACCGAGCTCGCCCGCGACGGCGACCTCGGAACGGCACGCCGGCGCCATGCCTGCTTGCTGGCCCTCGACGTCCGCGGGTTCTCGCGCCTGAGCCGCGAGCACCCGCCCGAGGCGATGGTGCGCGCGCTGCTCGCCATCCGCGCCCTGGCGCATGCGGCCGTGACCGAGCACGACGGCATCGTCGACAAGTATGTCGGCGACGCCGTGCTGGCGCAGTTCGTGGTCGGCGGCCCCGTGGCGCAGGCCCGCGGCGCGCTGGCCTGCGCCCGCGCGATCCGCACCCGGCTGTCCGCCCTGAACCGCACCCGCGCCGAGGCCGGCGACTTCCCGCTCCGCGTCGTCGTCGCGCTCCATGCCGGCGACCTCCTCGTCGGCGTCTTCGACGACGGGCTGCGCGCCGAGTACACCGTGCTCGGCCCGGCGATGAACACCCTCGCCCGCCTCGAGACCCGCGCCAAGGCGGCCGATCTCGACGTCGCCGCCTCCGAGGATTTCCTGCGCCTTCTGGGGCCCGCCCTCCCGGACGGCGCGCGGGCGGTGCCGGTGGCGGAGGCGGGGGCCCTGCAGCCGCCCCTCTTCGCGATCGCGGATGCCGCCGTCCCGGCGGACGCGTAAGGCCGGAACGCGCGGGCTCGGGCACGCGATGAGCCGGCACCGCTCGCGCGATGCCGGCCCCGTCGTTCCGTCCCCTCGTTCCCGCGCGTCCGCCGCTCAGTCCTTGGACGGTGCCGCCACGGCCGCGACGAGCTTCTCGTGCGGCCGGCCGAACCCGCCGACGACCGACACCCGCGTGCCCGAGGCGGCGCGCCGTCCCGCCCAGTCCCCGATCATCTCCAGGCAGGTGTGGTCGATGTGGGCGAGGTCCTTCGTCCCAAGGCGGACCTCGCCGCCCTCGGGGGTCCGCTCCAGCGCTTCGGTGAGGTGCGGGAGCTGCAGGAAGGTGGCCGAGCCCGAGAGGCGCAGTTCCGGCACCCCCGCCACCTCCGTCGCCGCCGCGTGCTCGATCCGCAGGCGGCCCATGCGCAGCGTAGGAATGACCTGGAGCAGGCTGAGCCCGAGCCCGACCAGCACGCCGGTGAGCAGGTCGGTGGCCACCACCATCACCATCGTCGCGAGCCAGATCGCGGCGGTGAGCCAGCCGTAGCGCGCGTGCAGGTGGACGGCGTGGTGGGGCCCGATCAGGCGCCAGCCGGTGACCACCAGGATGCCGGCGAGCGCGGCCGTCGGCACCAGCTTCAGCACCCAGGGGAGGGCGAGCAGGAAGGCGAGGATCCACGTCCCGTGCATCACCGTCGAGGCCCGCGTCGCCGCGCCGGCCTGGACGTTGGCCGAGGAGCGCACGATCACCCCGGTCATCGGCAGGCCGCCGATCAGGCCGCAGATCAGGTTGCCGACGCCCTGCGCGCCGAGCTCGCGGTTGTACTGCGTGCGCGGCCCGTCGTGCATCCGGTCGACGGCGGCCGCCGACAGCAGGCTCTCGGCGCTGGCGACGGCGGCGATGGTCAACGCCATCACGATCATCGTCGGCTCGAGCAGCCGGCCCCACTCCGCCGCCCCCGGCATCGACAGGGTGGACAGGATCGCGTCCGGGACCTCGATCCGCTTGACCGCGAGGCCGCCGAGCCCGGCGACCGCGGTGCCGGCGAGGACGCCGATCAGCGCGCCGGGCACCATCCTCATCCGCGCCGGCCGCAGGCGTTCCCAGGCGATCATCGCCGCGATGGTGGCGAGGCCCACCGTGACGGCGCCGACGCGGTTGCCCTCGCCCGTGACGAAGTCGAAGAACGCGGCCGGGATCGCCACGAGGTTGTCGAGGCCCGAGGCCAGCGGCAGGGCGTCGGTGAGCACGTGGACCTGGCCGAGCACGATCAGCAGGCCGATGCCGGCGAGCATCCCGTGCACCACCGCCGGCGAGATCGCGCGGAACCAGCCTCCGACCCGGAGCGCGCCGGAGGCGACCTGGACCGCGCCGGCGAGCACGAGCACCGGGCCGAGCATCCCGAGCCCGTGCTGGCGCACGAACTCGAACACGATGACGGCAAGCCCCGCCGCCGGCCCGCTGACCTGCAGCGGCGAGCCCGCGAGCAGTCCGACGACGATGCCGCCGACGATCCCGGTGATCAGCCCGCGCTCGGGCGGCACCCCCGAGGCCAGGGCGATGCCCATGCACAGCGGCAGCGCCACGAGGAACACGACGAAGGAGGCCGGCAGGTCCCGCGCGAGGGAGGCCGGGAGGATGCGCGCGGGGGGCGTTTGGGTGGGGCGCATCGGCCCGGCCCCTACGCGGCCGCCTGCGGCGGCGCGTATTCCGGCGCCGCCATGCGCACGGCCGAGCCTTGGGCAACGGGGAAGTCGCCGGCGGAATCGAGGGCGTCGAGCGGCAGGAAGCGGCCGGCCTCGCCGTCATAGGCCAGCAGGGTGCCGGTCTCGATCTCGAAGAACCAGCCGTGCAGCCGCAGCTGGCCCTTGGCGAGGCCCGCGGCCACGCTCGGGTGGGTGCGCAGGTTCGCGAGCTGGACGATCACGTTCTCCAGGGCGAGCGCCCGGTGGCGCTCCTTCGGGTCCATGTCGGCGGGATAGGCCTCGCAGACGATCCGCTCGGCCGCGTGGCTGTGCCGGAGCCAGGCGGCGACGTTGGGCATCCTCGCCAGGGCCTCGGGGCTCATCAGCCCCTTCATCGCGCCGCAATCGGAATGGCCGCAGACCACCACGTCGCGGACGCCGAGCGCCACGACGGCGTACTCGATCGCCGAGGAGACGCCGCCGGTGGCGGTCGAGAACGGCGGCACGATGTTGCCGGCGTTGCGGCAGACGAACAGCTCGCCCGGGCCGGCCTGGGTGATGTGCTCGGGCGAGACGCGGGAATCGGCGCAGGCGATGATCAGGGCCTTGGGCTGCTGCCCGTCCCTGACCAGCCGCTGGTACATCGCCTGCTGCCCCGGGAAGACCTTGTCCTGAAACTCGGAGATGCCTTGGATGATGTTGTCCACGAAGGATCCTCTTGCGCTGAAACGATGTGGGCGCCGACTCGCGGCGATCGCTGCGATGCCGGCACGGCGGGGCGCCTGCCGTCGAGCGGCGCGGCGCGGACGCGAGCGAGCCCGCGCGGGGGCGGCCGTGCGGGCTCGGATGTCGGGCGGGGCGGCGCCGGATGCCGGCGCCGGTCGGCGGATCGGATCAGCGGCGGCCGCGGGGGGCCGCGCTTCCGGACGCCCAGTGCGGCGAGACCACGTCGCGGCGCGCGACGGTGGCGCCCGGCATGTCGGAATACATCGGTGCGCCCAGAAGCTGCCCGGTGCGGTTGCGCTGCGAATGGGCGGAGCGGGGGTCGTGGTAGGGGTCGTTCACGTAGGAGCTCATGTGGCCGCCGCCGGCCGGCTGGCGGTCGCCGCCACCGCCCTCGCCGGCCCGAGCCGCGACGGGGAGGGCGAGAACGGCGGCGAAGAGCGCCGAGGCAACGATGCGCGTCATGAGATAATCCTTCCTCTCGAAGTTTTCTTCTGCAGGACATGCCGCCCTGCGCCAACGAGAAGAACATAACCAATGTCGTTCGACGAATATGTGTGCGAATGCACAAGTATAGCAAACTATATTTAATCCGTTTCTCTTTCGACTTGGGTGCGGCGGCGCACGCGGACCGTCCGCTGCGTCGAACGGAGCGGGATTAGACGCTGGCCGGCACCGCCGCAGCCCTTCGGGAGCGCAGGCGACCTGCGGATCGCGGGTCGGGCCGAACGACGACGGAGGCCGCGCCGCTGAGCGACGGGCCTCCGGGAGGGCAGGGCGGTCGGGACCGGGTTCGCGCCGGCGTGGGCTGCCGGATCGCGACGGCGGGCGCTACCCGAGCAGCTTGTCCAGCGTGATCGGGATCTCGCGCACCCGGATGCCGGTGGCGTGCCAGACCGCGTTGGCGATGGCGCCGGCCGAGCCGGTGATGCCGATCTCGCCGACGCCCTTGATGCCGAGCGCGTTCACGTGAGCGTCGTCCTCGTGCACCAGGATCGCCTCCATGGCCGGCGTGTCCGCGTTCACCGGCACGTGGTATTCGCCGAGGTTGTCGTTGAGGAAGCGGCCGGTGCGGGCGTCCATCGCCGCGTGCTCGTGCAGCGCGAACGACATTCCCCAGATCATCCCGCCGTAATACTGGCTTGTGACCAGGCGCGGGTTGACGATGCGGCCGGCCGCGAACGCGCCGACGAGGCGGGTGACGCGGATCTGGCCGAGATCGGGGTCGACCTTCACCTCGGCGAAGACCGCGCCGTGGGCGTGCATGGCGTAGGTCTTGGCCGCCGCCGGATCGGTCGAGGCCTTCCCGGTCGCGGTGAGGCTCGCCCGTCCGGCGCGTGCCAGGATGTCGGAATACGCCTCGCTGCGGCTCTCGTCGTCGCGCCGGAAGAGTCGTCCGTCGCGGGCGACGAATCCGGCATTGCCCGCGCCGTAGAGCGGGGAGGCGGAATCGTTGGTGGCGAGGTCGGCGAGCTGCGCGATCACCGCCTGGCCCGCCGCGTGGATCGCCCCGCCCGCGGTGGCGGTGTGGGCCGAGCCGCCGGCGATGCCGGCGTTCGGCAGGTCGGAGGAGCCCATCCGGAAGGTCAGCCTGTCGAGGCCGATCCCGAGCCCGTCGGCGGCGATCTGGCCGAGCGCGGTCCAGGCGCCCTGCCCCATGTCGTGCGCGCCGGTCTCGATCAGGCCGGTGCCGTCGGCCCGCAGCTCGGCCTTCGCCTGCGCCTCGAACATCAGCGCCGGGAAGGTCGCGGTGCCCATGCCCCAGCCGACGAGGAGACCGTTCGCGTCGCGGGTCTGCCGCGGCGCTCTCGGCCGCGCCGACCAGCCGAAGCGCTCGGCGCCGCGGGTGTAGCACTCGCGCAGGGCCTTGGAGGAGAACGGCTTCCCGGAGATCGGCTCGACCTCGGCATAGTTCGCCAGGCGGAATTCCAGCGGGTCCATGCCGCAGGCCAGCGCCATCTCGTCGATCGCGCTCTCCAGCGCGACGCTGCCCGAGGCCTCGCCGGGCGCGCGCATGAACAGCGGCGTGCCGGTGTCGACCCGCACCGCCTGGTGCCGGACCGCGATGGCCGGGCTGGCGTAGAGGGTGTGCGAGACGCCGCCGGCCGGCTCGAAGAAGTCGTCGAACCGGCTCGAGGCCGTCAGCGTCTCGTGCTCCAGCGCCGTCAGCTTGCCGGCGTCGTCGGCGCCGAGGCGGAAGCTCTGCCGGGTCTCGGCGCGGTGGCCGACCGGGCCGTACATCTGCGCGCGCGCGAGCACCAGCTTGACCGGCCGGCCGACGAGGCGCGCGGCCATGCAGGCCAGGATCTGCGGGCCCGAGATCAGGCCCTTCGAGCCGAAGCCGCCGCCGAGGAACGGGCTCTCGATCCGGATGTTCTCCGGCGCGATCCCGAACAGCCCGGCGAGGCGCCCCTGGGCCATCGACATGCCCTGGCTCGGCGTGTGCAGCGTGAGCCGGTCGCCGTCCCAGGAGGCCACCGCCGCGTGCGGCTCCATGGCGTTGTGGTACTGGGCCGGGGTCTCGTAGGTCGCCGCGATCCGCCGGCTCGCGGCGACGAGGCCGGCCTCGACGTCGCCGTGGGTCTCCTCCGGGGGCTGGCCGACGCCGATGCCGGGGGGCGTGAACGGCGGCTCGGCGTCGAGGCCGATGCGCGGCGTCTCGGCCTCGTAGCGCGGGCTCAGCAGGCGCGCGCCCTCGGTGGCCGCCTCCAGCGTCTCGGCGATCACCACCGCGATCGGCTGGTTGGCGTAGCGGACGGCCGAATCCTGCAGCAGGTCGAGGCGGAAGATGAAACCGTGGGGCTTGTCGTCCGGGTGCTGGGCGAGAGCGGGAGCGTTGTCCGGCGTCATCACCGCGACGACGCCCGGATGGGCCTCGGCCGCCGCCACGTCGAGATGGGTGACGCGCCCGCGGGCGATCCGGGCGACGCAGAGCGCCGCATGGAGGGCGCCGTCCGCGACGTTGTCGGCCGCGAAGGTCGCCCGGCCGGTGACCTTCAGCGGCCCGTCGCGCCGGGTCAGGGGCTGGCCCATGCTCGATCCGTGGCGGGCCCGCTGCGGCGCGGACGTCAATGCGATCTCAGCCATGGGCGGCTCCTGCCGGCGAAGAGGAGGGGACGGCGAAAGGGGCCGCGAACGGCGAGGCCGGCAGCGCCGGCAGGCGCTCCGGCGTGCCGGCGGCCGCCAGCGTCAGGGCCCGCACGAGGATGCGGCGGGCGAGCTCGATCTTGAAGACGTTGGCTTCGCCCGACGGCTTGGCCCCGGCGAGCGCCGCGTCGGCGGCCTTTCGGAACACATCCGGGTCCGGCGCCTGGCCGGCGAGCAGGTGTTCCGCCTCCCGCGCCCGCCACGGCTTCAGCGCCAAGCCGCCGAGCG
Source organism: Methylobacterium sp. J-059 (assembly GCF_022829485.1). Classification (NCBI taxonomy): domain Bacteria; kingdom Pseudomonadati; phylum Pseudomonadota; class Alphaproteobacteria; order Hyphomicrobiales; family Methylobacteriaceae; genus Methylobacterium; species Methylobacterium sp. J-059. The sequence continues at coordinate 6,264 of NZ_JAKSYA010000020.1, read as the reverse complement.
CGAGGCGGGCCTCGCCGATCCGGTCGCCGTCGAGGCGCAGGCCGGCCGCGGCGGAGACCACCGCGAAGGCGTAGGAGGTGCGGTCGCGGACCTTGAGGTAGCGGGCATGGGCCGAAAACCCGGCCGCCTCCGGCGGCAGGCGCACCGCGACGATCAGCTCGCCCGGCGCCAGGTCGGTCTCGCGCTCCGGCGCATCGCCGGGCAGGCGATGGAAGTCGACCAGCGCCACCGCACGCCGGCCGCCCGCGCCCTCGATCTCGACGACGGCGTCGAAGGCCGCCAGCGGCACGCAGAAATCCGATGGGTTGGTGGCGATGCAATGCTCGCTCCAGCCGAGCACCGCGTGCAGCCGCGTCGCCCCGCCGATCGCGGCGCATCCCGAGCCCGGCGCGCGCTTGTTGCAGGGGGAGGTGGCATCCGCGAAGTACGGGCAGCGGGTACGCTGCATCAGGTTGCCGGCGGCGGTCGCGGCGTTGCGCAGCTGCGCCGAGGCGCCCGCGAGAAGCGCCTCGGCCACCGCGGGATAGGTCTTGGCGAAGCGCGGATCGTGGGCGAGGTCGCTGTTGCGCACCAGCGCGCCGATGCGCACGCCGCCGTCGTCCAGGAACTCGATCCGGTCGAGGCCGGGGAGGCGGGTGACGTCGACGAGGCGGGCCGGCGTCACGACGCCGCCCTTCATCAGGTCGAGCAGGTTGGTGCCGGCGCCGAGATAGGCCGCTCCGGGCGCCTGCGCCGCCGCGATCGCCTCGGCGACGCTGACGGGACGGGTGTAGTCGAACAGGTTCACGCCGCGTCCTCCCGCATCGCCGCGCCGTCGCCGGCGCCCTGCGCGGCCAGCACCGCCTCACTGATGCCGGCATAGGCGCCGCAGCGGCAGAGGTTGCCGCTCATGCCTTCGCGGATCCGCTCGGGATCGGTCCCCGCCTGCCCCTCCGTGATCAGCCCGACCGCGCTCATGATCTGGCCCGGCGTGCAGAAGCCGCACTGGAAGCCGTCATGCGCGATGAACGCCGCCTGCACCGGATGCAGAGCGTCGCCGTCCGCCAGCCCCTCGATGGTGGTGACGGAGGCGCCGTCGAGGCTGATGGCGAGCGCGAGGCAGGCGTTGATCCGCCGGCCGTCGACCAGCACCGTGCAGGCGCCGCACTGGCCGCGGTCGCAGCCCTTCTTCGATCCGGTGAGATGGAGGCGCTCGCGCAGCAGGTCGAGCAGGGTCACGCGGGGATCCTCCAAGAGGACCTCGCGCACCGTGCCGTTCACGGTGAGCCTGAGAGGTATCATGCGATCTCCGGGCATGGCGCAGCTGGGATGGCGCAGCTTGGAATGAAACCAGATAGGATCGTGCGGTGCGAAGGCCAGGGGACGGACCTTCGCGCGGCGAGGGCAGGGGGCGCGGCAGCGCGCAGGGCGGGGGCAGGGAAGGGGGCGCGAACGGGAACGCCGCGGGCAGGGCGGTCCGCAACGTGCGTCGCCTCCCGCACCCATCCCTGCTACCCTCCCCGCGTCATGAGCGATCACCATCCGGACCTGAACTACCGCCTCCGCCAGCAGGCGATCCTGTCCGAGTTCGGCGTCGAGGCCCTGCGCGGCGAGGACGTCGACGCGCTGCTGCAGCGGGCGACCGAACTCTGCGCCGAGGGCATGGGCGCCGAGTTCTGCAAGGCGCTGGAGCACCTGCACGACGAGGACATGCTGCTGGTGCGCGCCGGCGTCGGCTGGGGACCGAACGTCGTCGGCCACGCCCGCGTCGGCGCCGACCTCGCCTCGCCCGCGGGCTTCGCCCTCAAGACCGGCCGGCCGGTGATCTCCAACCACCTCGAGAACGAGAACCGCTTCCGCACGCCGCAGATCATGGCCGAGCACGGCATCCGCCGGGCGATCAACGTGCTGATCGAGAACCGCGAAGGCGCCTTCGGGGTGCTCGAGGTCGACGATACCCGCGAGGGCATGTTCACCGAGGCCGACATCGCCTTCATGCAGGGCTTCGCCAACCTGCTCGGCGGCGCGATCGAGCGGCAGCGCACGGAGGGGCTGCTCAAGCAGGCGCTGGCGCGGCAGGACCTGCTCGTTCGCGAGATGAGCCACCGGGTGAAGAACAGCCTGGCCATCGTCGCGAGCCTGCTCGCGCTGCAGGCGCGCAACGCCGACGACCCGGCCGTGCGCGACGCCCTGATCGACGCCCGCACCCGGGTCGAGGCCATCGCCGGTGTCCACGACCAGCTCTGGCGCCAGGGCGACACCACGCCGGGCGAGATCGACCTCGCGCAGTTCCTGGAGACGTTGACGGCCAACCTGCAGAGCAGCGCCCCGAACCACCGCATCCGCTGCAGCGCCGAGCCGCTGCGGGTCTCGGCCGACCGGGCGATCCCGATGGGATTGATGGTCAACGAGCTCGTCACCAACGCGATCAAGTACGCCTATCCCGACAGGACCGGGGAGGTGCGCGTGGGCGCCGCCTGCACCGGCGCGGCGCTCGTCCTCGACGTGTCGGACGACGGCGTCGGCCTGCCGGCGGATTTCGACATCGGCCGGGCCTCGGGCAGCCTGGGCATGCGCGTGATCGCGAACCTCGCCCGCCAGCTCGACGCCCGGATCGCGACGCCGCGCGGGCAGGGCGCCCGCTTCCACATCGAGATCCCGCTGGAGGCGTGAGACCGGTTCCGGCACGGTGGGCGCCGGAGGGCGCTGCGCGACCGCACGAAGATTTGCATCGGGCCGGCCGGTCATGCGTCATGCGCCGGACGCTGGCGCACCCTACGCTGCAGGCCGGATACGAGGAGATGCCATGCCCCGCTTCCCGGTCTTGTCGCGCGTCCCGGCCATGCCCCGCTTGCCGATCGCCGCGCTCGCGGCCCTGTGTCTCGCCGCTCCCGCCTGCACGCGCCCGGCCCTCGCCACGCCGGCCGATCCGATTCCGCCGACCACGCTGACGCCGCCCGCGCCGCCCACGCCTCTGCCGCCGGCCGCGTTCCCGCTGATGCGGGTGGTGCCGAAGGGCGAGGCCCGCACCATCGCGTTCTTCGCCTCGCTGTTCCCGGACTGCTCCTCGCAGGGCCCGGTGGTGATCCGTACCCTGGAGCAGCCCCGGCACGGCTCGATCGAGCTGGCGCAGACGGATTCGTTTCCCCGTTACGGCGTGGGATCGGCGCTGGCGGCCTGCAACGCCCGCAAGGTGCCGGGCTTGAAGCTGACCTACACCTCGGAGGAGGGGTTCGAGGGGCTCGACACCTTCCGCATCTTCGTCATCAACGCCGACGGCACCGGCTACGAGTCCGACGTGCGCGTCACGGTGCGCTGACCGCACTCGATTCCGGCCGCCGACCGCCCGGGATCGCCTGCGGAAACACGCCCGTAAAGGGCACATCCGTCATTCGCATAAGATATATTATGGAACTTAATAGACCGATGTCCCGGGGCGAGGGGGCTTCGGCCGGTCCCGAACCAGCTGGCATGCCAGCATCCGGCAGGATCGCCTTCACGGCCTCGGCGATCCGGGCCCGGCGGATCCAGGCTCGCGTCGTCCCGGGCGAGGGCGCTCCGAGCCCCCTGCCCTCTACGCTTGCCCCGGGTCACGAACGCCCTCGGCATCAGGCGGCCAGCGCATCGGCCAGGCGGCGGACATCGGAGACGATGCGTCCGTCGGGGAAGCGGCAGGCCACCTCCTCCGAGGCCCGGCCGCTCGGGCGGATGCGGATCGCCGCCGGACACACCAGCTCGTCGCGGCGGTCCAGGGCTTCGGCGACATCCATCGGCGCCGCGCGACCGCCGCCGAGCCCGCGCCACCACTGCACCGCCTTGTCGCGGGCAAAGCCCGTCCGCTCCAGAGCGAGCCGGATGCGATGGGCGCCGTCGGAGCAGCGCAGCACGATGTCGAGGCCGTCCGCCCCGCGCTCGAAGCGCCAATCCGAGACCGGCCGCCAGCCGTCCGCGCGCTCGGACAGGATCGGCAATTCGTCGTCGGCTGCGGCCTCGTGCTTGGCGGACGCCGCGTCGTCCTCCGGTTCGATCCAGCAAGGCTCGCAGGTCGAGGCGTTGAGCGCGATCAGCGCGCCGCAGCCGGGGCAGGGCTTGGCCCGCGCCAGCCCTTCCCTGCCCTTCACCGCGGCGGCGGTGCGGGCGGTGACCACGTCCACCGGGCCGTGCATCCGCACCAGGCCGGCATAGTCGAGGATCAGCGCGTCGCGCTTGCCGGGCGCGTTGCGCAGCGCGCGCCCGACCTGCTGCACGTAGAGCCCGGTGCTCTGGGTCGGCCGGAGCAGGGCGATGAGGTCGACCTCCGGCACGTTGAAGCCGGTGGCGAGCACGCCGACGGAGGTCAGGCAGCGGATCCGCCCGGCGCGGAAGGCCGCCACGATCCGGTCGCGCTCGCGCCGCGGGGTCTCGCCGGAGATCGTCTCGCAGGAATGGCCCTCTGCGCGGATCGCGTCGCGCACCGCGTCCGCGTGGCTGAGCCCGGCACAGAAGGCGAGCCAGGCCCGGCGCTCGCGGCCGTAGCCGACCATCTCCTCGACCGCGGCGCGGGTGATCCAGTCGCGGTTGACCGCCGCTTCGAGCTGGCTCGGGATGTAGTCGCCGCCGCGCTTGCCCACGCCGGCGACGTCGAGGGCGGTCAGCGTCGCCTTGGACAGGAGCGGGCAGAGATAGCCCTGTCCGATCAGGTCGCCGGCATCGACCTCGTAGACGATGCCCTCGAAGATCCGGCCCGCGCCTTCGTCGAGGCGTCCGCTGTCGAGCCGATAGGGCGTCGCGGTGAAGCCGACGACCCGAAGCTCCGGCCGCAGCGCCCGCAGGCCGGCGAGGAAGCGGCCGTAGCGGGTCTCGGCCGAGCGCGGGATCAGGTGCGCCTCGTCCACGATGACCAGGTCGCGCGGGCCGATCGCGTCGAGCCGGTCGGCGACGGATTGGATGCCGCAGACCAGCACCTGCGCCCCCGCCTCCCGCCGCCCGAGCCCGGCGGAGAAGATCCCGGCTGGCGCCTCCGGCCAGTAGCCGGTGAGCTCGGAGAAGTTCTGGGCGATCAGCTCCCGGCTGTGGGTGACGACGACGATGCGGGCGAGGGGATCCGCCTGCAGCGTCTCCCGCGCGAGCGCCGCGATCACCAGCGCCTTGCCCGCGCCGGTCGGCAGCACGATCAGGCCGTCGCGCAGGGGCTGGCCCCCTGCCCCGCTCCAGGCGGCGGCAAGCGCGTCGAGGCTGGCACGCTGGTAGGGTCGCAAGGTCAGCATGGCGCACGCTCTACCGCAGCCGGGCGCACGCGTCCGTGGCCCGTTCGCCGCGCCCGGCTGGGATCAGGGCGTCTCGGGCGGTTGCAGCAGGTAGACGTCCATGATCCAGCCGTGGCGGGCGCGTGCCGCGGCGCGCTGCCGGCGGATCTCCGGCCCGACGGTGCCGAGCCGCCCGACGATCAGGAGTTCGTCCGGCGAGCCGAGATAGGCACCCCAGTGGATCGTCAGCTCGGGATCGAGATGGTCGAAGCGCGGGTCGGCGTCGAGCATCACCACGACGCTGCCGACGCCCGGCGGCAAGCCATCGGCGATCGCGCGGCCCGTGGTGATGTGGACGGCCCCGCCGATCCGGTTCAGCGGGATGCGGTAGGCGGCCGCCAGCATCTGCACGCTCGAGATGCCGGGGATCACCGTATAGGCGAAGGCTCGGGCATCGCGGGCGAGGATGCGCTCGAGGATGCGCAGGGTGCTGTCGTAGAGCGCCGGATCGCCCCAGACCAAGAAGGCGCCGACCTCCCCTGCCCCGAGATTCGTCGTGATCAGGCCGCCGAGGAGGTCGGCCCGGGCGGCGTGCCAGGCCTCGACCGTGGCAGCGTAGTCCGCCGGCCGGCGCTCGCGCGGGGGATCCTGCGCCACGACCAGGCGATACGCCTTGCGGATGTGCCGGGCGCAGATCGTTCGGCGCAGGGCGACGAGGTCGTCCGTGTCGGCGCCCTTGTCGAGGACGAACACCGCGTCGACGTCGGCCAGGGCCCGCACCGCCTGGAGGGTGAGGTGCTCTGGATCGCCGGTCCCGATTCCGATGACGCGCAGGGTTCGCATGAGGCTTGACGAGGCTCGTTGACCGCGCACGACGAAGCCCGCGCCGTCGTGTCGGACGGCGCGGGCTTCATGCTGATTTGGTTGCGGGGACAGGATTTGAACCTGTGACCTTCAGGTTATGAGCCTGACGAGCTACCGGGCTGCTCCACCCCGCGCCAGGGTGCGTGCTGGTCCTGGTGTGTGGACCGGCACGTTCGGCGATCGTGGTGAGGGACTG
>NZ_JAKSYA010000014.1:0-29324 GCF_022829485.1 Methylobacterium sp. J-059 | reverse complement strand
CAACGCGCGCGGCGACTGCACCGCCACGCACTTCGATTTCGATGCGATGATGACCGTGCTCGATGCCGGACTGAACATCGCGTTCGGATCGCTAGGGGATCGTCGTCTCCATCTGGCGTTCGTCGAAGCCGAACTCAAGGTGATCAGCGTCATCGGCGACCGGCATCGTGGGACTACGACGCCGACCCCTGAGCGACCGACAAGCGACGCCCCCGAACCGAGGGCGCGCCTCCGTCGAAACCGGGGAACGTCGAAGCGTCGACCCCGGAGCAGATCCTGGAGGGTTGAAATCTCGATTAGACACCGACCGAGAAGACGTTTGACAACTTTTCGAGCATGGTCCGTCGGGCTGGAGATGGTGGCGTGGCGGCTACCTGAGGCTGGACGATGTGCGTGCGGCGCTCGTGATCCATGACGAGGTTCAGGAAGACGTTTCCGCAGAAGCCTTCGTCGATGGCCGCTGGTCAGCGCATGCCGTTGCCGTGCCCCAGGCCGGGGGAGACCGATGGCGTAACGTCAGCCCGGACCAAGCCCCCGTTGACGCGAGCGCTGCCGGGTTGGAAGCGATCGGCTGCCGGACCATCCGGATCCGGCGGCCGGGACGGGGGGCAACGCCAGGAGGATGGCCTGGTTTTGGACATCACAGGGTGGGATGTCGGGCGACAATCCGGGCCGGCTGCCGGTTGGGCAGCAACTCCGATGGCGGAAATGGCGTTCACCGTCCGAAAACCGTGGTGCGGTCTCATCGACCAATAAACGTCCGCCCGGTCTCGCTCCAGACCGCGGCGTCTACCGCATCGAACGATGAGCCGCCGGTCCGGCACCCGTGTCGTCCGAGATCCGCTGTGAATTCAAAGCGGGTGTGGGTCAGTCCCACCGCGCCCTCATTCAAGAGAAAGCTCAGGTTGCCGCAGCGGCAGCTTAAATCGTCAGGTCGCAGTCATCGCTCGGCGTGCCATAAAAGTACGCTACGAATCGTATTCAGTGCCGTCAACGACAGCAGAGTTGACTGCACTGACCATCGATAGAGGATTGTATCTCCTTGTTTCTGGTGGCCTCGCGCGCGTGACGTCATCAAATTGCCGCACTGGCCCGATGAATGCATGATGCGATATGCTTCTGTACGCGGCCGTCGAGCCCCGCCCAACGGATTGATCGAGGCGAATTCAAGGTATGGCGGCGATCGTTCGACTGGCCCTGCTGCGGCCCTACACCTTCGTCGTGATGTCGATCCTGATCCTGATCTTCGGGGTCATGGCGATCGTGCGCACCCCGACCGACATCTTCCCCCGGATCGGCATCCCGGTGATCAGCGTCGTCTGGCAGTACACCGGGTTGCAGCCCGACGACATGGCGGGACGCATCGTATCGGTGTTCGAGCGCTCGCTGACCACCACGGTCAACGACATCGAGCACATCGAGTCGCAATCGGTCCCGGGCTACGGGATCGTGAAGATCTACTTCCAGCCCGGCGTCGACATCACCGCAGCCCAGGCGCAGGTCACCTCCATCTCGCAGACGCAGCTCAAGCAGCTGCCGCCGGGCGTCACGCCGCCCCTGATGCTCGCCTACAACGCGTCGAGCGTGCCGATCATCCAGCTCGCCCTGTCCAGCGACAGCCTCTCGCAGACGGCGCTCAACGACCTCGCGCAGAACTTCATCCGGCCTCAGCTCACCACGATCCCCGGGGCGCAGCTGCCCTACGCCTACGGCGGCGCCGCGCGCCAGGTGCAGATCGATCTCGACCAGTCGGCGCTGCACGCCCACGGCCTGTCGGCGGCCGACGTCGGCGCGGCCTTGGCCCGGCAGAACCTGATCAATCCGGTGGGCACCCAGAAGATCGGGAGCTTCGAGTGGATCGTCGACCTCAACGATTCACCCAAGAGCATCGAGGCGTTCAACGACCTGCCGGTCAAGGTCGTGGACGGCGCCGTGGTCTTCATGCGCGACGTCGCACACGTGCGCAACGGCTCGCCGCCCCAGACCAACGTCGTCCAGCTCGACGGCAAGAAGGGCGTGCTGATGTCGATCCTCAAGATCGGCAACGCCTCGACCTTGGACATCATCGCCGACGTCAAGGCGCGCCTGCCCGCCATCCAGGCGGGCCTGCCGACGGGCGTCGACCTCAAGTACGTGGCCGACCAGTCGGGCTTCGTGCGCGAGTCCGTGGTGGCGGTGGTGCGCGAGGGGGTCATCGCCGCCGCGCTGACCGGCCTGATGATCCTGGTCTTCCTGGGCAGCTGGCGCTCGACGCTGATCATCACCGTGTCGATCCCGCTCGCCGTGCTGTGCTCGCTGATCGCGCTCTCGGCGCTCGGGCAGACCATCAACGTGATGACGCTCGGCGGGCTCGCGCTGGCCGTCGGCATCCTCGTCGACGACGCGACCGTGACCATCGAGAACATCAACCGGCACATGGAAGAGTTCGGCGAGGACATCGTCACCGCGATCACCCGCGGGGCGCAGGAGATCATGCCGCCGGCCACCGTCGCCCTGTTCTGCATCTGCATCGCCTTCGTGCCGCTGCTGGCGTTGGGCGGCGTGGCGGGCTTCCTGTTCCGGCCGCTGGCGATGGCGGTGGTATTTGCGATGATCGCGTCCTACGCGCTCACCTATACCCTGGTGCCGACGCTGGCGCGCTACCTGCTGACCGAGCACGCCCACGGGCAGGATCCGGCGAACAAGCCCGGCCCCTTCGCCCGGTTTCAGCGAGGCTTCGAGCGCCGCTTCGAGGCCCTGCGGCAGGCCTATCTCGGGCTGCTCGGCTTGGCGCTGTCGCGCCGGAAGTCGTTCGCTGTCGGCTTCCTCACGGTGGTCGGCCTGTCGTTCGGCCTCGTCCCCTATCTCGGGCGGGACTTCTTCCCGGACGTGGATGCAGGGGCGCTCCGCATCCACCTGCGGGCCCCGACGGGCACGCGCATCGAGGAGATGACGGCACTGACCGGGCGGGTCGAGGGACGGCTGCGCGCGCTGATTCCGCCGGAACGGGTGGCCAGCGTCGTCAACAACATCGGCCTTCCGATCAGCGGCATCAACATTTCCTATGGCAACAGCGGCACCATCGGCACCTTCGACGCCGACATGCTGGTGACCCTCGACGAGACCAGTGGCGGCAGCGAGGGCGGCCCATCGACCGCGGCGCTGACTCGGCAGCTGCGTGAGCGCCTGCCGCAGGATTTTCCCGGCGTGACCTTCGCCTTCCTGCCCGCCGACATCGTCAGCCAGATCCTGAACTTCGGCTCCCCCGCCGCGCTGGATGTCCAGGTGGCCAGCCGCGACATCGCGGGGGGCCGCGCCTACGCCAACATGCTCCTGGCCCGGGTCCGCCGCGTAGCCGGGGTCGCGGACGCCCGCATCCAGGAGCAGGCGCGCAACCCGGCGCTGCGGGTCGATTTCGATCGCGCGCTCGCCGGGGTCGTCGGCCTGACCGAGGGCGACGCGGCCGCGAGCCTCCAGGCGACGCTGTCGGGCAGCACGCAGACCGCTCCGACCTACTGGCTCGACCCGCGCAACGGCGTGTCCTACCCGGTCTCCGTCCAGACGCCGCAGTATTCGATCGACACGCTGGGCGCGCTCAACAACCTGCCGATCACCGCCGCCCGCTCGGAGCAGCTCCTGGGGGGCTTGGCGACGATCCGCCCCGAGCCGCTCAGCGCGGTGGCGACCGACTACAACATCGCCCCCACCGTCAACATCCTGGCCACGACGCAGGACCGCAATCTCGGCGGCGTCACCGCGGACATCCAGGGGGCGATCGACGCGACGCGGGCCGACCTGCCGAAGGGGGCGACCGTCACGGTGCGCGGGCAGGCGGTGACCATGGCGCAGGCCTACCAGCAGCTGCTCGTGGGCCTCGCCTTCGCGATCGTGCTCATCTACCTGCTCATCGTCGTCAACTTCCAGTCCTGGGTCGACCCGTTCGTCATCGTGACGGCGCTGCCGGCGGCGCTCGCCGGCATCGTGTGGATGCTGTTCGCCACGCACACCCACGTTTCGGTGCCGGCGCTGACGGGGGCGATCATGTGCATGGGCGTGGCGACCGCCAACTCGATCCTGGTCATCAGCTTCGCCCGCGAGCAGCTCGACGCGGGACGCACGGCGATGGAGGCCGCGCTGGCGGCCGGGGCGACGCGGCTGCGGCCTGTGATGATGACCGCGCTGGCGATGATGATCGGCATGGCGCCGATGGCGATCGAGCCGGGCCAGAACGCCCCGCTCGGCCGCGCCGTGATCGGCGGATTGCTGTTCGCCACGCTCGCGACCCTGTTCTTCGTGCCGGTGGTCTTCGGCATCGTGCATGGGCGGCCGCGCCGCGCCGCGGCCCGGCGCGAAGACGCTTCCCCCCAGCTCCTCTCGTCCCCATCGGCCTGAGCGCAGATCCCGCATGCACCCGACCCAACACGCCAAATCCGACGACGCCGCGCACGCGAGCGCCGAGCCCGCAGTCGCGTCGCCCCGCACGCCGTCGGGGCGCCGGGTCGGCGCGCTGCTGGCGGGCGTGGCCATCGGCGCCGCGGCGCTGGCCTGGGTCGGCATCAACGACCGTGCGAAGGGGATGCAAGAGGTCGAGAGCTGGACCGAACGGCAGGCCGTGCCCACCGTTCGGGTGGTGCACGCCCGGCGCGGGCCCATGGACGAGGACCTGACCTTGCCCGGGTCGCTGAGCGCCTTCTACACCGGGACGCTGTATGCCCGCGCCAGCGGCTACGTCACGGCGTGGCATCGGGATATCGGCGCCCGCGTGCGCAAGGACGAGGTCCTGGCCGAGATCTCGGCGCCCGACCTCGACCAGCAACTCGCCGAGGCGCGCGCCACCCTTGTTCAGCTCCAGGCGGCGGTCGACCAGGCTCAGGCGAACGCCGATCTCAGCGCGGCCACCAACAAGCGCACCGCCCGCCTGGTCACGCAGGGCTGGTCGAGCGAGGAGCGCGGCGACACCGACCGCTTCACCGCGGCCTCGCGCACGGCGGCCCTGTCGGTGGCCAAGGCGAACATCGTCGCCCAGCAGGCCAATGTCGGGCGCCTGGAGGAACTGACGCGGTTCAAGGAGGTCCGGGCACCCTTCGACGGGGTCGTGACCGCGCGCAACGTCGACATCGGCGACCTGCTCACGGCGGGGGGAACCTCGGGACGGCCGCTCTACCGGGTCTCGGATCTCCACCGGGTGCGCGCCTACGTGAACGTGCCGCAGGCCTTCCTCGCCGTGATGAAGCCGGGGTTGAAGGCCTCCCTGCGCGTGCCGGGGCAGGAGGCGGCGTTCGACGCGGAGGTGACCTCGACCGCGAACGCCATCGCGGAGGATTCCCGAAAGGGTCTCGTGGAGCTCCAGGCCGACAACCCGGAAGGCAAGCTCTGGCCGGGGGCGTTCGTGGAGGTGCGATTCCACGTGCCCTCGGACCCGGGGACGTTGCGCGTGCCCGCCACCGCGCTGGTGTTCGACCGCAACGGCACGCAGGTGGCGCAGGTGGGCGACGACTACCGGATCGCGCTGAAGCCCGTGACGCTCGGGCGGAACCTCGGCAACGAGGTCGAGGTGCGCGCGGGCGTGACCACCGCCGAACGGCTGATCGACAATCCTCAGGAGTTCCTGGCGAGCGGGGACGTCGTCCGCGTCGCCGGAGAGGAGGCCGCTCCGCGGACCGCCTCGGCGAACTGACGATCGCCCCCGCGGCGGACGTTTCCCGGCTCCGCGTGGTGCACCGCGACCCGCCATCGCGAATGGGTCAGGCTGCCGTGCAGCCTGACCGCACGACGATTTCGCCGGTCGCCGGCGGGCACGTCATGGCAACTGCACGCACCTAGAGCGGCGCCGTTCGCCTATCGGATACGCCCTATCGCCCGCCCTGCCGTCAGTCCGTCGGATCGTCGAACACTCCGGCCCACAAGCCGGCACGACGCCCCCAGGCCCGGTCGCTCGCCCGCCTGTAGGATGCCGGCGCGTCGCGGGCGGGCATCGCGTAACCGTTGGCGATCATCCAATCGCCGAGGTCCTCGTCACCGATTCGGCACGTCGCCTCGGCGGAACCGCTGTCTGGGCGATCGTGCCGCTCGCAAATCGGCTCCGCCGTCCCGATGCGTGCGATCATCTTCTCGCGGACTTGACGGCCGCACGCGTAGGGAACCTCGTGGGCGTCCCAACACGTCGCATCCGGTGCGGGCATCACGATGCCGAACAGCGTGATGGATCCGCCGTCGATCGTGAGGGTGGTCCCATTGATCAGCGAGGCATGCCCCGTCGCCGGTTCCCCAGCCAACGCCGGTTTCCCCGCGATGGCGAGACAAGTGGCCAGGGCCAGCGTCAAGACGCGGTTGTTCGGGACCCGGGCCGGGGGGTGATGTCTTGTGGCCGGCGGCGGGCACAGGATCGTGCCGGCAATCGCCGCCACGACGGTCAGAAGGATGCCGATGATGATGGACATGGCCGTGCGGCTCCGCGAACGAGGGATCTGCGGAGCGTTCTGGCGGATCCTGAACCCGCCGGCCTGACGGAGCCCGTCAGCCTCCCGTCAGGTTGACCCACCTATGGTGCCAGTGTCCATGCCGATCCTCCGCATCCTTCTCGTCGCCGCCCTTTGCTCAGGTCTCGTCCGGATGGTCCCTGCGCGCGCGGACGACGACGCCGACCGGGCCCGTCGCGCCCTCGAACGCGGCGAGATTCGTCCGCTCGACGAGGTCCTGCGCGCCGCCCGTGCTGCCGTGCCCGGCGACGTCGTGGCCCTCGACCTGAAGCACCACGACGGGCACTGGCTGTACAAGCTGCGTATCCTCGGCGCGGACAGCAAACGACGCGACGTGAAGGTCGATGCGCAGTCGCTGCAGATCATCGACAGGGACGACGATGACTGACCTGACATGGAAACGCGTCCGATGCGGGTGCTAGTCGTCGAGGACGAGCCCCGCATCGCCGCGGACGTGAGCGCTGGCCTGGAGCGTGCCGGCTACGTTGTGGACGTCGTCGCGGATGGCGAGGCCGCGTGGTTCCGCGCCGAGACCGAGACCTACGACGCGATGGTGCTGGACTTGGGCCTGCCGCGCCTCGATGGCCTCGGCGTGCTCCGCCGCCTGCGCGCGGCCGGCACGATGGTCCCCGTGCTGATCCTCACCGCGCGCGATGGCTGGCGGGAGCGCGTGGAGGGCATCGACGCCGGCGCCGACGACTACCTCGCCAAGCCATTTCGAATGGAAGAGCTCGCAGCGCGGCTGCGCGCAATCCTGCGGCGCACCGCCGGCCACGCCTCGCCGGTGCTGCGCGCCGGCGCCGTCGAGCTCGATACGCGCACCCGGGCCGTCAGCGTCGCCGGTCGCGAGATCGACCTGACCGCGTTGGAGTACCGCCTGCTCGCTTTCCTTATGCACCAGCAGGGACAGGTGGTTCCGGCCGGCGAACTTCTCGACCACCTCCACGGCGTCGGAAGCGACCGCGAGGCCAACGCACTCGAGGCGCTGTTGACGCGGGTGCGACGCAAGCTCGGGCCGGGAATGATCGAGACCCGACGCGGCCAGGGGTACCTCGTCCCCGCCGACCAACCGAAGGCGCCTGGCCGTTGAGGGCGGACTCCCTGCGCCTGCGCCTCGGGATCACCGGCGCCGCCTTGATCAGCCTCGCTCTGCTGCTGGCCGGCTTCGGCCTGACGATCATCTTCGACCGCGTGCTGGACGCCCGAACGGCCGACGAGCTCGACCGCTCGGCCAAGCTCATCGCCGGGCGCGTCGGACTGGCTTCGGACGGTGCCCCGACCCTGTCGCGCGAGCCGCCGGATCCGCGGTTCGCCACACCCTATGGCGGCCTGTACTGGCAGGTCGAGACGCCGGACCGGCGGTCCCTGCGATCGCGCTCGCTTTGGGACAAGAGGCTCGAATCGTCGGGCCTGGACACGGGTGATGCGCCGATGGTCGCCGATGCGACGGGACCGGATGGGGGGCGGCTCCTGGCCCTATCGCGACCGGTCGAGATCGATGGGGCCGGCGGAACGGCGACACGGTTGCGGGTCACCGTCGCCGAGGATCGGCGTGGACTGGCCGCGAGCCGGTCGACGTTCCTACGCCTTCTTATGCCGTCGCTCGCCGCGCTGTTCGTGGTGCTGACCCTGGCGATGGCGGTCTTCGTCCATCGCGCGCTGACGCCATTTCGAACGTTGCGCGCGAGCCTCGCCGCGGTGCATGCCGGAACGCGCGAACGCCTCCCGGACGTCTTCCCGGACGAGGTTCGTCCGCTCGTGGCCGACCTCAATTCGTTGCTCGACGCACAGGAACGGGCGCTCAAGCGAGCGGAGGCCGGCGCGGCGGACATGGCACACGGACTGAAGACGCCGTTGGCCGTCATCGACGCCCTGATGCGCAGGCTCTCCGCAACGGAACCGCTTGTGGCGCAGCAGATCGCGGAACAGACACAGGCGATGGGCGGTCAGGTCGATCGCACGCTGGCTCGAGCGCGCCTCGCGGGTGCTCGGGACCTGCGTCGCAGATCCTGTGGCGTGGCGGCGGTCGTGGACAGGCTCGTCGCCACGATGCGGCGGCTTCCCGAGGGCGACTCACTGGTCTGGGACGTATCTGTCCCTGCCGATCTGTCTTACCCGGGCGACGAGGGCGAGCTGATGGAGGTTCTGGGCAACCTGCTCGACAACGCGCGCAAGTGGGCACACCGGCGTGTGCGCGTCACCGGGACGCGGGACGGGGCGGGAGGCCGCTTGTCGGTCAGCGACGATGGGCCGGGGATGGACCCCACGGCCCTGGCCGGGCTGGGCCGTGGGGTGCGCTGGGACGAAAGCCGACCGGGCACCGGTTTCGGGTTGGCGATCGCCCGCGACGTAGCCGAGGCAGCCGGGGCCCGGATGGCATTCGGCGAGGCCGCCGAGGGGGGGCTGATGGTCGAGATGGTTTGGTCCTCCGGCTGAGGTCTTCGGCAGTCTTCCGCCGGCAGGGGACAGTCGAGACCGCCAGGATGGATATCCAGGCGGCTCCGCGAGCCACCTGGCCCGAGACGGCCCTTGCCGGCGCTGCCGGGACGCAGAGGCGGCCGTTGACGCTTCGAGCTCGAATCGAACGTCTGGTTCAAGGCCAAACGTCGGACGGGATCGACGCTTTACCCCGGAAGCAGACATCCGTTTTCTGCCGTTCCGGCAGCGGTCCGTTTCCCCCGTCACCGCGGTGGATCGCGCAGAATTTGCGAGTTTGGCAGCTACGGATGCCGGCGTGCGACCACCTTGCACGCCGCCGGGAACATCAAGTCCGTGCGTGTCGACCCCGGTATCCGGCGTCGCCTTAGGTACCGGATGCCTGCGTTCGACGGTCGATCCAAGTTCGACCTACCGGCTCCCACTGAACCGCTGCCGGAGGGCGTCGGCTTTGCCGCCAGTCCGTTGCTGCCGATACCATGGCAGCCAAGGCCGTCGACCTGCGCGGTGGCGACAGGTTCGAATGGCGGCTGATTGCAACTTGAGAGCGCGAATTCAACGCCCAGTGTAGCCTCTAATTAAGAATTCTACCTCTATAAATAAGTGGTTCCATTCGGCACGCTCGCTGGGCGGCCTGAGATCGGGTCCGATGTGCCATGAGCGCTGAACGGCACTACCTTGGCGCTGTCCGGCGCGAGACGCCGCGGAGCCTGCGGCCGAACGCGGGCACCCCCTCCCACGCCTGGGCGCGCTATCTCGACGTGATCCGGCACGGGCTGCTGATGATCGACGATGCGGGGCGCGTGATCGTCTCGAATGCGCCGGCCGAGCGCCTCCTGACCAACTTCCTGCCGCCTTCGCGCGAACCGGGTGCCAGGCCGTTGCTTCGCGCCCTGTGCGCCGGGACTGCGAAACCGAGGCGCGAGGTCTTCCGATCCTTGCGCCAGGGACGCGATCGTCGCACGGCCGTTTCGTTCGAGGTCAGGGATCAGGGGCTCACGCTGCAGGTCGAGCTGAATCCTGCAGAGGAACAGGGTTGGATCGCGACGATCGAGGACGTCAGCGCGCGCAAGGCCAGCGAGGCGCGCGCCGACGAGGCGGCACGCCAGGATCCGCTCACCGGCTTGCCGAACCGGCTGCTCCTGCAGGAACGACTCTCCGAGGCCCTCGTGCGCCTCCATCGCAACGGCGAGAAGTGCGCGCTTCTCCTCGTCGACCTCGATCGCTTCAAGCCCGTCAACGACACGCTCGGCCACCCGATCGGCGACGCGCTCCTGAAGAAGGTCGCCGATCGACTGCGCTCGGCCGTGCGGCCCACCGACACCGTCGCCCGGATCGGCGGCGACGAGTTCATCATCGTGCAGGCCGGCATCCGCGAGGCCAGCGACACGCAGGCCCTGGCTCGGCGCCTCGTCGACCTGATCGGCCGAACCTACATGATCGACGGGCACCTCCTGACGATCGGGGCCAGCGTCGGCGTCGCGTTGGCGCCCAACGACGGGGACGCCTCCGAGACGCTCCTGAAGAACGCCGACCTGGCCCTCTACCGGGCCAAGGTCGACGGACGCGGCACGTACCGCTTCTTCGAGCCCGAGATGGACGCGCGCATGCAGGCGCGCCGCCGGCTGGAGCTCGACATGCGTCAGGCGCTCGCCCGCCGCGAGTTCCAGCTGCACTACCAGCCGCAGATGCAGCTCGAGGGCGATCGGCTGATCGGCTGCGAGGCCCTGATCCGCTGGAAGCATCCCGAGCGCGGGGCGGTCTCACCACTGGACTTCATCCCGCTGGCCGAGGAGATCGGCCTGATCGTGCCGATCGGCGACTGGGTCATCCGGCAGGCCTGCCGCGACGCGATGCACTGGCCGGCGCACATGGCGGTGGCCGTGAACGTGTCCCCGGCCCAGTTCAAGAGCGACCGCCTGGTCGAGACGATCATGTCGGCGCTTGCCGGCTCGGGCTTGCCCGCCCGGCGCCTGGAGGTCGAGATCACCGAGGGCGTGCTGCTTCAGGAGAACGAGAAGACGCTGCGGACGCTGCATCGGCTGCGCGAGCTCGGCGTCCGCGTGTCGATGGACGATTTCGGCACGGGCTACTCCTCCTTGAGCTACCTGCGCTCGTTCCCCTTCGACAAGATCAAGATCGACCGCTCCTTCGTGAAGGACCTGTCGAGCAAGCCGGACGGCGACGCGATCATCAGGGCCATCGCGGGCCTCGGCAAGAGCCTGGGCATGACGACGGTCGCCGAAGGCGTCGAGACGCCGGAGCAGATGCAGCGCATCCGCGAAGAGGGCTGCACCGACGTGCAGGGCTATCTCATCAGCAGGCCGATACCGGCCGACGACCTCATGACCTTCCTCGCGAGCTACCCGCCGCACGCGTGATCCACCCCAGTCCCGGATAGTCTCTGATGAGCGAACTCTATCGCCTGGTCTACGCGAGCAAGAACCTGCTGAAGGGATCGGAGGCCGAGATGACGGCATCGATCACGCAGATCCACGCGGCATCGCAACGGAACAACGCCGAATCGGACGTGACCGGCGCGCTGATGTTCAATGCGGGGGCGTTCGCCCAGGTTCTGGAGGGACCGCGCCGCGAGGTCGAGGAGACGTTCGAGCGGATCCAGTGCGACGATCGGCACGGCGACGTGACGGTCCTCCAATGCGGGCCGGCCGAGAAGCGCGGCTTCGCGAACTGGTCGATGGCCTTCGTCGGCCAGTCCGCCGGGGGACAGGCGCAATTCAGCCAGCTGGCGGCCGAGAGCGGCTTCGACCTCTCGCGCCTGGACGGCGACGCCGTGTTCGCGATGCTGCACGGGCTCGTGCTGGAGGAGGAGCGGGTGCCGGCACCCGCGCCGATCGCTTCGCCGTCCGAGGATCTCCCCGCAACGGGCCTCGATGTCGAGCAGCTGCGAACGGAGATCGCGCAGCTTCGGCGAGAGGATGCGGCCCCCCGGATCCCGCCGGCGCCCGACGCGGTCCTGGCCGGCCCGATCGCGGTCGTCGGCCCGCGCGCCCGCCCGGGAGGCGACGCGACGGGCTCGGCCGGCGGCGCGGCGGACGCTGCCTTGTCCGTGCTCAAGACCGCCCTGGCGCGCGAGCGGCAACGGACGAGCGAGCTTCGGACGGAGATCGACGCGCTTGAGGTCGCGCTGGCCTTGCACCAGGACCAGATGGAGGCCCTGCGGGCGGAACGGGACCGCTGGGCCGAGCGCGCACGCCTTCTTGCCGCGGCGATGGTCCAGGAGGCGGGCGACGTCCGGACGTCGCCCGATCACGCGAGCGCCGGGTCCAGGGAGCCGACATCCGCCGCGGCGCCGGGCGCGGCCCGTCGCCTGCGCGCCTAGAGCCTGCTCCAGCGAGGGGGATGCCCCGGTGATCCGATCGCGGGCCGGCGCGAATACGGACCGTCGTCCACGCCCGCCGGTGCCGGACGTCAGGGCGACGTCCGCAGCCGCTCCAGCAGGGCGACGTCGGCATAGCCGTCCGGACGGAGGCCGGTCGAGGCCTGGTAGGCGCGGATCGCGGCCCGCGTCTTCGGACCGATCCGGCCGTCCACGGCGCCGGCCGTGTGGCCGTGCGCGTCCAGGCGGATCTGAAGGTCGCGGCGCTCGGCTTCGGTCAGGACGCGGTCGCCACGGGGCCAGTCGCGGGCGAAAGCGGCCTGCCCGCGAAGGCGGTCCGACAGGTGCGCGACGGTGAGCGCGTAGGACAGCGAGGTGTTGTAGCGCAGGATCACCAAGAAGTTCGGCCGCAGCAGGAAGGCCGGGCCGCCCGCGCCCGCGGGGACGACGAGGGTGGCCTGCGCGACGCCGTCCGCTTTGCGATCGGGGACGGGCGTCGCGCCGAGCGCGTGCCAAGCGTCGAGGCTGCGCGAGGTGGTCTCGTCCGCCAGCGCGTAGTCGAAGCTTTCTCCCAGCACGGCTTCGGTGCCCCAGGGCTCGTTGCCGCGCCAGCCCATGGCGACGAGGTAGTTCGCCGTCGAAGCGAGCGCGTCGGGCACCGACCAAAGGTCGCGCCGGCCGTCGCCGTCGAAATCCACGGCGTGGGCGCGGTAGACGCTCGGCATGAACTGGGTATGCCCCATGGCGCCGGCCCAGGAGCCGGTCAGGCGCGCGGGCGGCACATCCCCTTGCGCGAGGATCCGAAGCGCCTCGATGAGCTCGTCGCGCCAGTAGCCCGGTCGGCCTGGATCGCCGCAGGCCAGCGTCGCGAGCGATTGTACTACCGGACGGACGATCGCGGCGTCGTCGAGGACTTTGCCGTAGCCCGACTCGACGCCCCAGAAGGCTACGAGGGTGAAGCGGTCGACGCCGGTGCGTCGCTCGATCGCCTCGAGGACCGCGGCCCATTCCTCGAGCTTGCGCTGCCCTTTTGCGATGGTCGCCTCGGTGATCGTGGCGTCGAGGTAGGCCCAGATCGGCTTAACGAACTCGGCTTGGCCGCGGGTCGCCGCCAGCACGTCCGGATTGGCCGCCAAGCCGGCGAGCGGCCCGTCCGCCCAGGCCGGCGGCACCCCGCGGGCCTGGGCGTCGGCGGCAATCCTGCCCAGGCAGTCGGCCCAGGGCGATGGTTCCGACGATGGTTCCGAGGATGCCGGGCCGGCCGTCGCCAGGGCTATCGGGAGGGCTGCGGCGCGGAGCAGGCGGGCGAGGCGCATCATCGGTTCTCCGCGTCGGGGCGGCGATCGCATTGCCGGAGGAAGCCTCTCGGCCCTATGTCGGTTCTCGATCCCGCTCAAGGCGTGCGTGCGGTCGCGACCCGGCGCATCCGTCACGGTTCATCACGGCTCTCGTCCCCGCACCGCTCTTGGAACCCCTCGACCGATGCCGAACCGTCTCACGTCGACCGTCCGCGCCGCCGCCGAGGGTCTCGTCGCGCTGGTGGCAGCCGGCAACCGGCTGCGCCTGCCGGGGACGGCGCACCCCTTCGTGGTCGGCGTCCACGCGCCGATGCGCGCGGAGCTGACGCTGCGGGACCTGCCCGTGACCGGGAAGATCCCGTCGGGGCTCGACGGGCGCTACCTCAAGATGGGCGCCAACCCGGCCCGCCCGACGACGCGCGGCCACGATTGGTTCCTGGGCGACGGCATGGTGCACGGCCTCCGCGTCGCGGGCGGCAAGGCCCTGTGGTACCGCAACCGCTGGATCGGCTCGCGGGCGGCCTCGGCGGCGCTCGGCCGGCCCGCCGCCCCCGGACCGCGCCGGGGCGACGACACCGTCAACACCAACGTCGTCGAGATCGGCGGCCGCGCCTTCGCCCTGGTCGAGGCCGGCAGCTATCCGGTCGCGCTGTCCGAGGATCTGGAGACGCAGCTTTACGATCCGTTCGAGGGGACGCTCGGCGGCTCCTTCACCGGGCATCCGCACCGCGACCCCGAGACCGGCGAGACGCATGCCATCGCCTACGACGGACGGATCTGGGACAGCGTGCGCCACGTCGTCGTCTCGCCCGCCGGCCGCGTCGTGCGCGACGTCTCGATCCCGGTCGAGCACGGCCCCTGCATCCACGATTGCGCGATCACGGCGCGCTTCGCGGTGGTGCTGGACCTGCCCCTTACCTTCTCGATGCGGGCGGTGCTGGCCGGCCACCGCTTCCCGTTCCGCTGGAACCCTGCCCACCGCGCGCGCCTCGGCCTGCTCCCCCGGCACGGGACGGCCGCCGACATCACATGGTGCGCCCTCGATCCATGCTTCGTGTTCCACGTCGCCAACGCCTACGACGACGCGGACGGGCGGGTGGTCCTCGACGTCGTCGCCTACGCGAGCGTGTTCGCCTCGGCAGGCGGCGGCCTCGACAGGCCGGGCCGGCTGGAGCGCTGGACCGTCGACCCCGCGACGGGGCGGGTCGACCGGCGGGTGGTTGATCCGGCGGCGCAGGAGTTTCCGCGGATCGACGAGCGCCGCTTCGGGCGACCCCACCGCTACGTCTACGCGGTCTCGGTCCCCGCCGACGGCAACACGCAGCTCGAAGGCGCGACGCAGATCTACAAGCACGATCTGGCGCGCGGGGCGCGGCGCGTGCACGAATTCGGTGCCGGCCGCGTCCCGGGGGAGTTCGTCTTCGTGCCGGCGCGGCCGGAGGCCGGCGAGGACGAGGGATGGCTGATCGGGCTCGTCGTCGACACGGAGCGCGACACGACCGACTTCGTCGTCCTCGATGTGCGCGCGTTCGAGGCGCCGCCCGTCGCCACGATCCACCTCGGGCACCGGATCCCGCCGGGCTTCCACGGCAACTGGTTTCCCGCGCGCGATCCGGCGTGAACGTTCGCTGAGGTTGACCCCGATCACCGCGTGGATGCCCGAGGGCGTGATCGCGCTCCAGCCGCACATACAGCGGCGAAAGCCATCGAACGCCGTAAGCGAGTGCTGCGATGCGAGCCGAGCCGACGTCGCCTCCGGCGGGGCGGCGAAGCCGGCAAAACGCTCCAAGAGGAGCGCGGAGCGGGGATGGCTCCTCCGACGCCTGAAGCCAAATCGCGGGACCGCACGGCGTGGCGCTTTATTCCGCTGGTCGGTCCGTGCATGATGAAGGCATGAGCGTCGCGCCGTCCGATGCGGGTGCCGCGGGATCGCATCTCAAGCCCGAGGACAACGGGCAGGGCGGTTCCGCCGACGGGGAGGGTTTCGGATGGATCGTCGCGTCCTGTTGGCCGGCGTCGGCGGTCTTGCCGCGTGGGCTGCGCTTCGCCCGTCGGCCTCCGTCTCCGCCGGCGACAGGACGCGCATCGTGCTCTGGCATGCGATGTCGGGCGCGAACGGCGAGGAGGTCGAGCGGCTGACGCGCGACTTCAACGCGAGCCAGCCCGATGTCACCCTCGAGGCGGTGTTCAAGGGCACCTATCCCGAGACGTTGACGGCGGCGATCGCCGCCTACCGCGCCGGCAAGGCGCCGCACGTCGTCCAGATCTTCGAGGTCGGCACGGGCACGATGCTGCAGGCGGGTCCCGCCATCAAGCCGGCCTGGAAGCTCGCGGAGGAGACCGGGCTCGCACTCGATCCCAAGGCCTACATCCCAGGCGTGCGGGGATACTACAGCTTGGCCGACGGCAAGCTCGCCTCGATGCCCTTCAACTCCTCGACGGCGGTCATGTGGTACAACCGCGACGCCTTCGAGAAGGCGGGGCTCGACCCGGACGCGCCGCCGGCCACCTACGACGACTTCGCCAAGGCGGCCCGCACCCTCGCCTCCAAGGCGGCCACGCCCATCGCCAGCACCTCCGCCTGGATGACCTGGATCCAGTTCGAGGAATACGCCGCGATCCAGAACCTCGCCTACGCCACCGAGAACGACGGCTACGACGGCCTCGGCGCGGAACTGCTCATCAACACCAAGCCGTTCGTCGACCAGCTCCAGCGCTTCCTGGACCTGTCGAAGGACGGCGCCTTCAAGTGCGCCGGCCGCGACGGCGCGCCCGATGCGGTCTTCTATTCCGGGCAGGCCGCGATCGGCTTCGGCTCGTCCTCGGGCCGTGCCGACATCGTCAAGAACGCCAAGTTCCGTTACGCCGAGGCCTTCCTGCCGACCGAGCCGGCGCTGAATCCGCGCCCGAACAACTCCATCATCGGCGGCGCCAGCCTGTGGGCGATGACGGCGCCGAAGCGCAGCGAGGCCGAATACAAGGGCGTCGCGGCCTTCTACGCCTTCATCGCGAAGCCCGAGCAGGTTGCCCTCTACGCCCAGAACACCGGCTACGTTCCGGTGACGCTCGCGGGCTACGCGGCCACGAAGCAGGCGGGCTACTTCGACAAAAATCCCGGCACCGACGTGCCGGCGCGGCAGCTCTCCCGCGGGGAGCTGACCCCGAACTCGCGCGGCCTGCGCCTCGGCCGCCTGCCGGAGATCCGCGCGATCCTCTACGAGGAGATCGAGAAGGCGCTCCAGGGCCAGCAGACGGCGCAATCGGCGATGGACGCCGCCGCCGCGCGCGGGAACCGCGTCCTGCGCGACTTCCAGAAATCCGCGCGCGGCTGACGCGGCGGACCGGCGGAAGGCACGCGTGGGATGGAACGACGGACGCTGTTCCCGGGCCGGGTGCTCCCGGCGCTGCTGATCCTGCCGCAACTGGTGCTGACCGGCGTCTTCTTCCTGTGGCCGGCCATCCAGGCGATTAAATCGAGCCTGGAGCGCGAGGACGCCTTCGGCACCAGCACGGAATTCATCGGTCTCGACAACTTCGCCGACCTGTTCGGCGATCCGCTCTACCTCGCCGCGATCGGGCGGACGCTGGTGTTCTGCGCCTGCGTGACCGGGATCGCGATGGGCGTGGCGCTCGGGCTCGCGGTCTTGGCCGATACCGAGATCCGGGGGCGCGCCTTCTACCGCACGATGCTGATCTGGCCCTACGCGGTGGCGCCGGCCATGGCGGCCGTGCTGTGGGTGCTGATGTTCCACCCGCAGATCGGTCTCGTCGGGGCGTGGCTGAACCGGATCGGGATCGCCTGGGACTACAAGCTCGACGGCACGCAGGCCATGGGGCTCGTAATCCTAGCCGCCGCGTGGAAGCAGGTCAGCTACAACTTCATCTTCTTCCTGGCGGGCCTCCAGGCCATCCCGAAGACGATCATCGAGGCGGCCCGCATCGACGGCGCCCGCGGCGTCCGCCTGTTCCGCACCATCGTCCTGCCGCTGCTGATGCCGACGGTCTACTTCCTGCTCGTGGTCGACCTCGTCTACGCGGCCTTCGACACCTTCGCGACCGTCTACGCGGTGAACGGCGGAGGGCCCGGCCAGTCGACCCAGACGCTCGTCCTCAAGGTGTACCTCGACGGCGTCGTCAACGCGAACATCGGCTCGTCCTCCGCGCAATCCGTGGTGCTGATGGCCGGCGTCATCGTCCTCTGCGCCCTGCAGTTCCGGTTCCTCGGGCGAAAGGCTGCCACCTGATGCACCGGAGGATGCCCCCTCTGATCCCGCATGCCGTCCTGATCCTGGCGATCCTGCTCTTCGCCCTGCCGATCTGGATCGCCGTCGCGGGCTCGACCCAGGATTCGGCTGCGATCGCCCGCGGCGAGGTCTCGCTCGTCCCGCGCCTCTCAGGCCTCGGCGTCTACCGCGACGTGCTGGTGAACGGCTCGGCGGGGGCCGGGCCGGTCTGGCGTTCGCTGCTCGTCTCGGCCGCGATGGCGCTGGCGATCGCGTTCGGAAAGATCGCCCTGTCGCTGCCCTCGGCCTATGCGGTCACCTTCTTCCGCTTTCCCTTCCGCATGACCGCCTTCTGGCTGATCTTCCTGACGCTGATGCTGCCGGTCGAGGTGCGGCTGATCCCGACCTTCCAGGTCATGGCCTCCCTCGACCTCATCAACAGCTTCACGGGGCTGACGATCCCCCTCGTCGCCTCCGCCACGGCGACGCTGCTGTTCCGGCAGACGTTCCTCGCGGTTCCGGACGAGCTCGTGGAGGCGGCGCGCATGGACGGGGCCGGGCCCCTGCGCTTCCTGCGGGACATCCTGATCCCGGTCTCGGGCGCCAACATCGCGGCCTTGTTCGTCATCCTGTTCGTCTACGGGTGGAACCAGTACCTGTGGCCGCTCCTGGTCGCGACCGATCCGAAGCTCGACACGGTGGTCATCAGCATCGTCAAGATGGTCGGCGTCGACACCGCCACCGAATGGAACAAGGTCATGGCGACGGCGGTGCTGGCGCTGGTCCCGCCGGTCGCGGTGGTGCTCCTCATGCAGCGCTGGTTCGTGAAGGGCCTGACGGAGGGCGACAAGTGATGGCCGGCCTGAAACTCGACGGCTTGCGCAAGCGCTTCGGCAACAACGAGATCCTGAAGGGCGTCGACCT
Source organism: Methylobacterium sp. J-059 (assembly GCF_022829485.1). Classification (NCBI taxonomy): domain Bacteria; kingdom Pseudomonadati; phylum Pseudomonadota; class Alphaproteobacteria; order Hyphomicrobiales; family Methylobacteriaceae; genus Methylobacterium; species Methylobacterium sp. J-059. The sequence goes on along the minus strand of NZ_JAKSYA010000014.1, from coordinate 10,645 downwards.
CGCCCTGGCGGACGGCGAGATGCTGGTCATCGTCGGCGCGTCGGGCTGCGGGAAATCCACCCTCCTGCGCATCGTGGCGGGGCTCGAGACGCCGACCGCCGGGCGCGTCCTGATCGACGGGCGCGACGCCACCGACCTCGACCCGTCGGCGCGCGACATCGCTATGGTGTTCCAGAACTACGCCCTGTATCCGCACATGAGCGTGTTCGAGAACATGGCCTACGCGCTGAAGATCCGCGGCCTTCCCCGCTCCGAGATCCGGGCTAAGGTCGATGCCGCCTCGGCCCTCCTGGGCCTGGAGGCGCTGCTCGAGCGCAAGCCGCGCCAGCTGTCCGGCGGCCAGCGCCAGCGGGTCGCCATGGGGCGCGCCATCGTCCGCGACCCGAAGCTGTTCCTGTTCGACGAGCCGCTGTCGAACCTCGACGCGAAGCTCAGGGTGCAGATGCGCGGCGAGATCCGCCGCCTCCAGCGCCGGCTGAAGGTGACGAGCCTCTACGTTACGCACGATCAGGTCGAGGCGATGACGCTCGGGGACCGGCTGCTCGTGATGCACCAGGGCGTGCCGGTGCAGCTGGCGACGCCGACGGAGGTGTTCGAGCGCCCGGCCGACACCTACGTCGCGGGCTTCATCGGCTCGCCGGCGATGAACCTGCTTCCCGGCACCCTCGGTCGCGACGGGACGTCGGTACGCGTGGCGGACGCGGACGTCGCGCTCGGGCCCTGGCGGTTCGACCGGCCCGACGGCCACCGGGTGGTCCTGGGCATCCGGCCGGAGCATGTCGCGCTCGACGCATCGGGCATGACCTGGCCGGTCGAGGTCGTGGAGCTGCTCGGGTCCGAGATGCTGGTGCATGCCGGACGCCCGGGCGGGGCGTCGCTGACCCTCAAGATCGCCAACGGCGCGCCCGTGGGCGACGCCATCCGGGTGTCGTTTCCCGCAGCCCACATCCACGTCTTCGACGAGGCGACCGGCTTGCGGATCGAGCCGGCCCTCGCATCCTCGCGCGCGACGGAAGCCGGCTCGCGTGCAGATGCGAGGGCCTGACCCTGTTCCATCGGAGGACGCACCGCATGCGCATCGTGACCGCCATCCTCCTCGCCTGCCTCGCGGGCCCGTCCGCGGCGTGGGCGCAGGCCGCGCCGCCCTCGCCCCGCGAGGTGCCGGCCAAGACGATTCCTGTACCGGGCACCGTGAGCCCGGCCCTGCAGGCGATCATCGCGCAGCCGCTGCGGACGAACTGGGACAAGCCGCCGACGACGCCGGACGGCTGGAAGCAGCTCTCGGACGGCTTCGCGACGCTTGCCGCCCCGCAGATCGGGCCGATGTCCGAGCGCCTGCGGGTGACCGTGTCGCCGACCACGATCGAGGGCGTGCGGGCGTACACGATCACCCCGACCGACATCCCCGCCGCGAACCTGGAGCGGATCGCGATCCACGTCCACGGCGGCTGCTACGTCCTCAACCCCCGCGAGGCCGCCCTGCCGGAGGCCATGCTGCTGGCCGGCTTCGGCCGGATGAAAGTGATCACGGTCGACTACCGGATGCCGCCGGAGGCGTTCTTCCCGGCGGCGCTCGACGACGGCATGACGGTCTACAAGGCCGTGCTTCGGACCACCGCCCCCGGCCGGATCGCGGTCTTCGGAAGCTCGGCCGGCGGCGCGTTGACCCTCGCGATGATGCTGCAGGCGAAGGCGGAAGGCCTGCCGCTGCCCGGGGCCATCGCACCCGGCACGCCGATGTCGGACGCGACGCAACGCGGCGACTCGTTCCAGACCAACGCGAGGGTGGACAACGTGCTGGTCTCGCCGGCCGGATTCTGCGACGCGGCCACGAAATTCTACGCCGCGGGGCACGATCTCTCCGATCCCCGGCTTTCGCCGATCAACGGAGACGTGCGCGGATTCCCGCCGACGATCCTGACGACGGGCACGCGCGACCTCCTCCTCTCGAACACCGTCCGGATGCACCGCAAGCTTCGGCAGGCCGGGGTCGAGGCCGCGCTTCAGGTCTTCGAGGGGCAGTCGCACGCGCAGTTCTACCGGGACGATCGCGTGCCGGAGGTGAAGGAGGCGTTCGAAGAGATCGCGTCCTTCTTCGACCGGCATCTGGCGCGCTGAACGAGGGGCCGCCCCGTCGCCCGCGACAGGCCGCGGGCGACGTGGCCTGCGGGGATGCGGCGGCCAGCAGACGAACCGGCCGCCTCCACGATCGCGGCCGCCTGTCACGATCTTGATCGGGGCACGCCTTCGAGGTCGAGCGAGGGCGTGTCATCCATGCGGCTCCGGCCGCGAAGAGCCGAAGCCCAGAGGACATCCATGGCGATCGCGCCCGTTGATCCGGCCCCGTCCAAGCCCCGGCCCTCCCAGGCCGTGCCGGCCAAGCCCGCGCCGGCAACGGATCCCGGAACCGTGCCGGCGGCCGGGACGCTCGAGCGCCTCGGCATCCGCTTCACCGCCTGGGCGGAGCGCTGGTTTCCGGACGCCTTCATCTTCGTCGCCATCGCGGTGGTCGTCGTCGCCATCGGCGTCCTGGCCAACGGCGCGCCGGCGGCGTCCGTCGCCAAGAGCTTCGGGGACGGGTTCTGGAGCCTGATCCCCTTCACCATGCAGATGGCCTTCGTCACCATCGGCGGCTACGTCGTGGCCGTTTCGCCGCCGGTGCGGGCGCTGATCGAGCGCATGGCGCAGGTGCCCCGGACCGGGCGCGGGGCGGTCGGCTTCGTGGCGGGCGCGACGATGCTCTCGTCGTTCCTCAGCTGGGGCCTCAGCCTGATCTTCGGCGGGCTGCTGGTCCGGGCGCTCGCCCGGCGGACGGACCTCCGGATGGATTACCGGGCCGCGGGCGCGGCGGCCTATCTCGGGCTCGGCGCGACCTGGGCGCTCGGTCTCAGCTCCTCGGCAGCACAGCTCCAGGCCAACCCGGCGAGCCTGACTAAGAGCCTGCTCGCGATCTCCGGCGTGATCCCGTTCAGCGAGACCATCTTCCTGTGGCAGTCGATGCTGATCGCGGCGATCCTGTTCGTCGTCTCGGTGGCGATCGCCTACGCCTCGGCGCCGCGCGGGGCGACGGCCGTCACCGCCGAGACCCTGGGCGTCGACGTGAGCCGCGAATCGACCGACATCCCGCCGCCGCGCCAGCCCGGGGAGTGGCTGGAGCATTCGCCGCTCCTGACGATCCTCCTCGTGGTGATCGCCGGCGGCTGGATCGTGCAGGAATTCGCCCGTCAGTCGTGGATCGTCGCGATCTCGAACCTTAACACCTACAACCTGCTGTTCCTCACCCTGGGCCTGCTGCTGCACTGGCGGCCGAAGCGCTTCCTCGTGGCCGTCTCGAAGTCGGTGCCGGCGATCGCGGGCATCCTGATCCAGTATCCGCTCTACGCGGCGATCAGCGGGATGCTGACCCTGCCGAAGAACGCGGCCGGCGCCTCGGCGTCCGATGCGATCACCCATGCCTTCGTCAACCTCAACACCGCCGGCACCTTCCCGCTGACGATGGGCGTCTACTCGGCGATCCTCGGCTTCTTCGTGCCCTCGGGCGGCGGCAAGTGGCTGCTCGAGGCGCCCTACGTGCTCCAGGCAGCCAACGAGCTGAAGGTCCACCTCGGCTGGGCGGTGATGATCTACAACGCCGCCGAGGCGCTGCCGAACCTGATCAACCCGTTCTGGATGCTGCCGCTGGTCGGCATCATCGGCCTGAAGGCCCGGGACATCGTCGGCTTCAGCTTCCTCCAGCTCATCGTGCACCTGCCGCTGGTGCTGTTCCTGCTCTGGGCCCTGGCCTTCACGTTGACCTACCATCCGCCCGTCATGCCGTGAGGGCGAGGCGGCGGGAGGGTCAGATCTTGCGCGATGCGCCTTGGCCGACGAGGACGGCGGCGCCGGCATCCGCGAAACGCTGCATCTGATCCTTCGGCGCGTCCGAATTCGTGACCAGCGTCCAGCGTTGCGGCAGAGCCGCCCAGGCGTTCTGCTCGGCCCGGCCGAGCTTGCTCGCGTCGGCGAGCACGATCACCCCGTTCGCCTGGCGCATCATCAGGGATTTGAGCGCCACCTGATCGAGGCTCGCCTCGCAGAGGCCGCGCCCCGCCACCACCCCGTCGGCGCTGAGGACGACGTGATCCGCGGTCATGAGGCGAAGCGCCTCGACGGCGAGGGGGCCGACCGTGCTCATGCTGGTGGCCCGCAAGGCGCCTCCCAGGACCACGAGCTCGATCCCCGGCGCCTCGGCGAGGGCGGGGAGCAGGGCGAGGTTGTTGGTGACGATGCGCAGGCGGCGCTTGGCGAGGAGCTGCCCGAATGCGGCGACCGTGGAGCCGGCATCGAGGATCAGCGTGTCGCCGTCCTCGACCAGCGTGATCGCCTTGCGGGCGATGGCGAGCTTCTCGGGCCCGTTCACGGCCATCCGCTCGGCCAAGGTCGTCTCGACCGGGTGGCCGGCGAGGATCGCGCCGCCGTAGGTCCGGCGGACGGCCCGGGTGGCGGAGAGGACCTGGAGGTCGCGCCGGACCGTGGAGGCGGAGACGTCCAGGCGGGCGGCGACGTCGTCGACGTCGATCTCGCCGAGCTTCAGCGCCTCCAGCAGCAGCGCCTGACGCGCCTTGCTCCGCATCGACATGAGGACGACGACCCTACCGAGATGATCCGGTGCGCCCGATCCGACCCGGACGATCCCTTCGGGACGGCGGATCCGGGCGCGGCACGGGCTCGCCCGATCCGCCCTCCGCTCCGATCGAGGGGAGGGCGCATCATGCCGGAGGTCGGGCCGGCTGGCTATGCGGAAGCCGGTGCCGCCTTCGGCGCGAGGTCGACCGCCTGTCGCAGGGCCTCCATCAGGCTGCGCTCGTCGGCGACGCCCTTGCCGGCGATGTCGAAGGCGGTCCCGTGGTCGACCGAGGTGCGGATCACGGGAAGGCCCACGGTGATGTTCACGCCGGCCTCGAGACCCAGCACCTTGATCGGGCCGTGACCCTGATCGTGGTACATCGCGACGACCATGTCGTAGTCGCCGCGTCCGGCGAGGAAGAACAGCGTGTCGGCCGGCAGCGGGCCGCGCACGTCCCACCCCCGGGCCCGACAGGCCTCGACCGCCGGCGTGATCTTCTCCGCCTCCTCGCCGTGGCCGAACAGCCCGTTCTCGCCCGCGTGCGGGTTGATCGCGCAGACGCCGATCTTCGGGTTCGCGATGCCGGCCTTCACCAGCACCGCGTGCCCCCGCGCGATCACGCGCTCGACCAAGCCGGGCTCGATCTTCGCGATCGCGTCGACGAGGCCGATATGGGTCGTGACGTGGATCACCCGGAGCTTGGGCGAGACCAGCATCATCGAGACCTCCGGCGTGCCGGTCAGGTGGGCCAGCATCTCGGTATGACCGGGGAACTTGTGGCCGGCGGCATGAAGCGCCTCCTTGGACAGGGGCGCGGTGCAGATCCCGCCGGCCTCGCCCGCCTGCACCAGCTCGACGGCCTTGGCGATGAAGCGGTAGGCCGCCTCGCCGCCGACCGGCGACACCTGCCCGAACGGCAGGTCGGCGGGGACGACCTTGAGGTCGATGCATTGCACCGCCCCCGTGTCGAAGTCGGCCTCGCCGACATCGGCCAGGGCATCGACCGGTACCCGCGATCCGACGATCTCGCCCGCCTGCCGCAGGCGCCCGGCATCGCCGACGACCAGCGGACGGCACAGGGCCTGGACCTCGGCATGGGCAAGCGCCTTCATGATGATCTCGGGGCCGATGCCGGCCGGGTCACCCATGGTGATGGCGATGGTCGGACGTGTCATGAGAAGCTTCCTTCGATGCGGACCGCACGCAAGCGCTCGCGGATGCGGATGAGGCTGTCGGCGTCGCCGAAGGCGCCCGCCTTCGTCGCGACGGGGATGGCGAGGCGGCCGAGCGTGAGGCCGAGGGACACGCCGGGCTCGATCTCATCGACGAGGCGGATCCCGTCGACGCCGAAGCGCGAGAGGAGGGCGGAGGCGGTCTCGCCCCCGGTGGCCGCGAACGCGCCGATCGCGGCGCCCAACGGCGCGAGCGCGTCGGCGAGGGCATGCACGAGGCGAGGGCCGAGCGCCATGTCGGGAACGCCCGCCATCGCGATCTCGACCAGGACGTCGTGCCCGGCGGCGATCGCGATCGCGACGCGCGCGACCGCAGCGGCCAAGTCGCCCGGATCGCCGAGAAGGGTCTCGGACGAGACGGGCAGGTGGACGACGCCGTCGAGCGCCGCGAGCTTGCGGGTGGCCGCGCGGGAGGCCGTCGCGAGCGATCCCACCACGATCAAGCTGCCGCCCCGGCGCGACGCGATCCGCAACGGCGCGAGCGCCGGCCTCGCCTCGACCGCTGCGAGGGCGTGGGCAAGGCCGGCGCTGCCGACGAAGAACGGCGCCAGCCCGCCCGACGGGCCCGCGGCGGCGATGCGCAGGCCCGCGGCGGCGATGCGATCGAGATCCGCCTGGGTCTCGGCATCGCAGACGGCGACGACGTCGCCCGTGGCGGCGACCTGCCCGAGCGCCGACGCGAAGCCCGGGCCGCGCACCGTGGCCAGCGGCACGGCCATCGTCCGGATCCCGGCCGTGCCCAGCACGAAAGCTAGGTCGGCGTTGGCGTAGCTGTGGTCCCGAGCCCAGACCTCGGCCTCCTCGAGGGGGCGCCCGTCGACCTGGACGCGCCCGCCGACGGTCGTCCGCCCAGTGGCCGGAAAGGCCGGGGCGCAGATCCCGAACACGGTTCCGGCGAAGCCGGCCTCGGCGCGGCCCTTCAGGTGACGGAGCGCGGCGGCGGTCTCTGCGGCGGGCTGGCCGCGCAGGGTCGAGTCGATCTTCTTGAAGAGGATCCGGTCCGGATCGTGGAGGCGCCTCAGGCATTGGGCGTGCCGCTGCGCGGCAGCCGCGGCGGAGAGGCCCCGGCTGTCGGCATCGTAGGACAGCACCGGGAGATCCGCCGACCCGCATCCCGTCGCGGTTCCCCACGTCACCGCCGCCGCTCGGCCGCGACGACCGAAGGCGATGGCGCAATCGGCGGCGCCGGTCAGGTCGTCGGCGAGGATAAGCCAGCGCTCGGCCATGTCAGCGCCCGGCGACGACGCGGTCCGGCTCGGCCGTGCGGCCGGCAGGCGCGCTCCCCGTGACCTCCACGATTTCGCCGTCGGCCCCCACGGGATCGCCGAACCGCCGCGCGGCCCAGGCTGTCGCCACGGGGACGAGGATGGCCGTGACGACGACGCAGGCGGCCACCAGGATCGTCGCCGGACCTGCGGCGTCGGCATAGGCCGGGTTGGCCGAGGCCACGATCGCGGGCACCGCCGCGGCGTTGCCGGCCGTCGAGGCGGCGGCGATCCCCGCGACCCCGGTCCCGCCGGTGAGCCGGTCCGCGAAGAAGAGCGGGATGCCCGTCACGACCACCACGGCGACGCCCATGGCGAGGCCGAGGAGGCCCGCCTGCCAGACCTTGGTGAGGTCGAGCCCCGCACCGAGCGCGAAGGCGAAGAACGGGATCATCACCGGGATGGCGCGGCCGAGGAAGGCGCGCATCTCGCGGTCGAGGTTGCCGATGATCATGCCGACGAGGAGCGGCAGGATGGCGCCGACCAGCGTCTGCCAGGGAAAGGCCGAGAGTCCCGCGACCCCGAGCGTGACCATGGTGAGGAACGGCCCGCTCTCCAGCGACATGACCGTGTAGGCGCCCACGTCGCGCGGGCGGCCGTACTGGCCCATCAGCGCCATGTAGAGGCCGCCGTTCGTGTCGTTCATCGCGGCGACCACGGCCAGGGTGGACAGGCCCGCGAACATGCCGGCGGCGACCGGCGCCTCGCCCAGGACGCGTCCGAAGACTAGGCCCAGAAGCACGGCGATGCCGACCTTCACGAGCAGCAGGGTGCCGCCCTTCCTGGCGATGTACGGCGTCGCGCGGAAATCGATGCTCGCCCCCATGCACACATAGAAGACGGCCAGGATCGTCAGCGCCCCTGAGAACAGGGCGCCCGTGAACGAGCCGAAAAGCTTCGGCGTGCCGGGGAAGAAGGTGGCGATGAGCGCCCCGGCGAGCAACGGAACCACCATCATGCCGCCGGGCACGGCTTCGATCGCCCGCTTGATCGGGATCTGCATCTCGGGATCCTCCCTGCGCATTTTGCGCAGATTTTTTCATTCTTGCGCCGATCAAACCCACAGCGAGGTCATGCGGCGCATTCATTCTGCACTGTTTGCGCAGTTTGTCTACAAAGTCGTTCAAACCGCGCGATCCTAAACGTTCGACCAGCACGACAGATGCCGCATGGGGCGCCGTGTCGATCGTAGACAGGTGACGCGCACGCGGCGCGAAGACGTTGCGTGGGGCGAGGCGGTTGTGACTGGTCCAAGGGCCACGCGCGATGCGGTGCTCGGCCGAGGGCGGCCTCTCCGACCCGTCGCTCGGACAAGCCTTTCAAGGCCGTCGGTCAGGTCCCCGCCTGCTGGCGCCGGCATCCGCCCGGCGTCGTGCCGACCCGGCGGACCAACGCACGCCGATGTGGCCATGGACATCTCCCGTCCCGGCGCGAGCAGCCAGCCCGTGAAGCATGGGGACGTGATGCAGATCCTGCCGGTGGTTTCGGCCGATTCGAACGGCCTATCTCGATTCCTCGGGATCGGGACCGGTGCGTCACCCGAGCCTGAAACCCATGGCTCCCCTTCCGGCTTTCCCCATTCCACAGAAAGGCGTGAGATGATCGACCTGAACACCGCAACCGCCGAGGAACTCGACACCGTAGCGGCGTTGAGGGGCCACGGCTTCGAGATCGTGCGGTACCGCGAGGAGCGTGGCCGTTTCACCAGTCTGCGTCAGCTCGACGAGGTGCCAGGTCTCAGTGGCAAGACGGGTGGCGTCGAGCGCAACGTCGATGTCGGCAAGACCTAGAGCATTCTCGAGCGCGGTGGAGCGCGGCTCGCGTCAAGAAAATGCGAATCCACAACAAGATAGAGAATTTTGCGTGATCCAGGGATCACGCAAAATTCTCTAGCGTCCGGAACCCTCGCTGGCACCCGCGTCTCAGGGGTGGGACAGGGTCAGGTCGAGCTGCGCGCTTTCCGTATCTCGTCCCATCCGCCGATCCAGCGCTCGCAGGACCGGCGTGACCGAGACCCCATGCATGAGGATGGAGATCAGCACGGTCAGGCTGGCCGTGGCCCAGAGAAGGTCCGCCTGTGCGAACGTCGCGTGGCCCATGGCGAAGGACAGGTAGTAGACCGTCCCGAGGCCGCGGATGCCGAAGAAGCTGACCACCGCACGATCCTCGCGGGATCGACCGCTTCCGAGAAGACCGAGCCAGCACGCGAGGGGTCGAACGACCAGTATCGCGATCAAGGCGAAGGCGGCGGCTGTCCATGTGAGGGCCTGGAGCAGCCCTCCGGCGGCCAGCATGGCTCCGAAGCCCACGAGAAGCACCATCATCAGCAGGCGTTCGAGCTCCTCGGCATAGCTGTGCATCTTGCGGTGATAGTCATGCCCGTGGCTGGAGGCGCGCAGGGCCAGGCCCGCCGCGAAGACGCCCACGAAGCCGTAACCGTCGACGGCCTGGACGCAGCCATAGGCGATGCAGGTCACCCCGAGGGCGACGAAGCCGTCGCCGGTCCGGGACAGCTTCGAGACGTTGGGCAGATGGAAGGTCAACCATCCCAAGGCCCGCCCGATCAGCGCGCCGAGGACGGCGCCGACGAGGATCTTCCAAAGGACGTCGACCGCGAACCAGTGTGACCAGGGTACGCCGGCAAAGCCACTCGTCCCCGCAAGGGCGATGGCGAGGTTCACGAAGGGGAAGGCGAGCCCGTCGTTGAGGCCGGCCTCGGAGGTCAGGGCGAAGCGGGGCTCGTCCTCGTTGTCCTCGGCAGGCTCTCCGACTTGGACGTCGGAAGCGAGCACCGGGTCGGTGGGTGCCAGCGCCGAGGCGAGAAGCAGGGCTCCCGCAGCGCCCAACCCGAGCAGGGCCGACCCAAGGAGGGTCAGGGCCAGGATGGTGAGCGGCATGCCGATGCCGAGCAGGCGCCAAGTCATCGACCAGCGCTTCCAGCCGATGAAACGGTCGATCTTCAGACCAGCTCCCATCAGCGAGATGACGACTACCGCCTCGGTCGCGTGCTCGACGAGCGTGGGGTGCGTGCCGGGATGCGGGGTGAGCTCGCCGATGGCAGGGACGAGCGACAGGGCGGCACCGATGCCGACGCAGCAGATCGGCAAGGACAGGGGCAGGACCCGGAGCACCACCGGCAGCCATGCCGTCAGAAGCACCAGGACACCGAACCCGGCGACGACGATGACATAGGTTTCCATCTCAGGGCGAACCGTCCCCGAGGAAACGCCCCGGCGGCGATCGGGCAGATCGTCGGCGATGTCGGGCACGTGGTCGACGCCGCGGGCGGTGTCGTCGGCTCCGCCACCGGGATCCTCGGCGGCCTCGATGGTCTCGGTGCCGGTCGCGATCCCTCCGGCACCGAGACCATCGAGGCCGCCGAGGCCCCCGGTGGCGCCGGGTGCGCGGCCGGCACGCCCGCCGTCGTCGTCGGGACCGGCGCCACGTCGTTCGGCGCCGGCAGGACCGGCGGCGCCGGCACGAGCGACACCGGTGCGCTCTTCGGCCGCCGTATGGGATGAGGACACCGGCGTACACCAGTC